>JBOGGR010000045.1:0-4335 GCA_050744025.1 Acidimicrobiales bacterium | reverse complement strand
CGCCTGTCCGATGCCGAGCGCGAGGCCCTGGTCGCCCTGCTCCGGCGTCACCTGGAGGACGGGCGCCTCGAGCTGGACGAGTTCTCGGACCGTGTGGGGGCGCTCTTCCGGGCCCGGACCCGGGAGGAGGCGGACCGATCCTTCGCCGGCCTCCCCGCGCTCCCGGTTCCGGCCACCGGCCCTGCCGGGCCGGCCGGGAGGGGTCGCTACGGAGAGGGCCCTTCCGGGGCCGCTCCCGGCTGGCAGCCCACTCCCGAGGTGTTCCGGGACCCGACCACCGGCCGGGTCATGCGGGTGTGGGTCGACCCGGCCGACGGCTCCCGCCACTACGTGGGCGAGGGGTAGCTCCCGGGGCGGCCCGCCCATGAGGCGGGCCCCCCGATCCGTGGACCGGCCCGCCCCGAGGAGTACCCTGGATCCCGATGCCCACCCTGTCCTTCGAAGGAGACACGCACGACGAGATCGTGCGCCAGGTGCGGCGCTGGCTGGCCTCCCAGGCCGGGGGCCCGAGCCGGGCCGGCGCCAGCGGGGCGGTCGAGCGGGCGTCGGAGCTGACCAAGGACGCCCTCACCGCCCTCGCCCAGGCCGCGCCCGAGCCTCTGTCCCGCAACGAGGTGTTCCGCGCCCTCACCCGCATGGGCTACGAGGCCACCGACTCGACCCGGCGAGCCGTGGTCGCCGCTCTCGATGCCCTGGCCGACACCTCGGACGGGGCCGGGGGCGAGGGGCAGGCGCTGGTGAAGCGGATCCAGCGGGCCCGCAACTCCGTCCTCTACGAGGTGAACGCGGCCGTGGCCCGCCAGGTCGTGAGGTCGCTCACCGGCTGAGGGCCGGGCCGCGCTGGCGGGGGTGGGCACAGGGCCCCGGCTCGCCGGTCGCCATTCCTTGCCAGAGGGAGCGGCGCAATAGGCGCTGGAGGCTCCCACGGGTCGCCGGCTGCCGCGGGGCGGCGAAGTATCCTTGGCCCCTCCGGGCGGAGATGGTGTGGCCCGGCCGTGGGCATCACCAGGGTGAGAGGAGGGCCGGTGGCCGAGGTCGAGATCGGGATGGGCAAGACGGGCCGGCAGGCGTACGGCCTGGACGACATCGCCATCGTGCCCAGCCGGCGGACGCGGGACCCCGAGGACATCGACATCTCCTGGGGGATCGACGCATTCCGCTTCGAGCTGCCGCTGATGGCCTCGGCCATGGACGGGGTGGTCAGCCCGGCCACCGCCGCCCTCGTGGGCCGGCTCGGGGGAGTCGGCGTGCTCAACCTGGAGGGGCTGTGGACCCGCTACGACGACCCCGAGCCCTGCCTGGACGAGATCGCGTCGCTGGACGGCGACAAGGTCACGGCTCGCATGCAGCAGCTCTACGCCGAGCCCGTCGATCCGGAGCTGGTGACCGCTCGCATCCGGGAGATCAAGGACGCCGGCGTGGTCTCGTGCGCGTCGGTGACCCCCCAGCGGACCATGGAGCTGGCGTCGGCGATCCTGGCCGCCGAGCTCGACCTGCTCGTCATACAGGGCACCGTCGTGTCGGCCGAGCACGTCTCCAGGACCGTCGAGCCCCTCGACCTCAAGCGCTTCATCCGGGAGCTCGACCTCCCAGTGATCGTGGGCGGGTGCGCCTCCTACCAGGCGGCCCTCCACCTGATGCGCACCGGCGCGGTGGGCGTTCTCGTCGGGGTGGGCCCCGGCAACGCCTGCACCACCCGGGGGGTGCTCGGCGTCGGGGTCCCCCAGGCCACGGCCATCGCCGATGCCGCCGGGGCCCGCATCCGCCACCTGGACGAGACCGGGGTCTACTGCCATGTCATCGCCGACGGGGGCATGAGCCGGGGCGGCGACGTGTGCAAGGCCATAGCCTGCGGCGCAGACGCAGTCATGATCGGCTCGCCGCTCGCCGCCGCCCGTGAGGCGCCGGGCCGGGGCTACCACTGGGGGATGGCCACCTTCCACCCCACCCTGCCCCGGGGCACCCGGGTCCGCACCGAGACCCGGGGAAGCCTGGCGGAGATCCTGCTCGGGCCGGCGCACGAGAACGACGGCCGCCTCAATCTGTTCGGCGCCCTGCGCACGTCGATGGCCACCTGCGGCTACCAGACGGTGAAGGAGTTCCAGAAGGCCGAGGTCATGATCGCCCCGGCGCTGCAGACCGAGGGCAAGGCGCTCCAGCGGTCCCAGCACGTGGGCATGGGCCATTGACGGTGGTCCCGGTGGCCCCCGTGGTCCCGGTGGTCCAGGTGGTCCCGGTGGCGGGGGGCGGCCGGCCGGGCCCCGAGCCCCGCGCCGGCTGAGCATGCCGGCCGCACCCCCCGGCCCGGTAGGCCGGCCAGACCCACGGCCCGAGGACACCGTCCTCGTCGTCGACTTCGGGGCCCAGTACGCCCAGCTCATCGCCCGGCGGGTCAGGGAGGCCCACGTCTACTCCGAGATCGTCCCCCACACGGCGGCGGCAGCCGAGCTGCTGGCCCGCCGTCCCCGGGGGATCATCCTGTCGGGCGGCCCCAAGTCCGTCCACATCGAGGGGGCCCCGACGGTGGACCCCGCCATCTACGGCGCCGGCGTCCCCGTGCTCGGGATCTGCTACGGCGCCCAGCTGCTGGCCCGGCAACTGGGCGGCACGGTGGCTCGCACGGGGCGGGGCGAGTACGGGCGGACCCCGCTCGCCGTGGACCGGGACGGGGAGTCCCCACTGCTCGCCGGCTGGGCCCCGGTGGAGGACGTGTGGATGAGCCACTTCGACTCCATCACCGAGCCTCCGCCCGGGTTCCGCGTGACAGCGTCGTGCCCTGACGCCCCCGTGGCCGCCCTCGAGGACCCGGGACGGCGGCTCTACGGCGTTCAGTTCCACCCGGAGGTGGTCCACACCGGCCGGGGGCAGGACCTGCTCAAGGCGTGGCTCCGGGACGTCTGCGGGTGCCGGCCCACCTGGACCCGCACCTCGATCATAGAGACGGCCGTGGCGGCCATCCGGGAGCAGGTCGGGACCGAGCGGGTGCTGTGCGCCCTGTCCGGCGGCGTCGACTCTGCGGTTGCTGCGGCCCTCGTGCACAAGGCCGTTGGGCCCCAGCTGACGTGCGTCTTCGTCGACACCGGGCTGATGCGGGCCGGGGAGGCCGAGCAGGTGGAGGAGACGTTCCGCCGGCAGTTCGGGCTGGACCTGGTCCACGCCAAGGCCGCCGACCTGTTCTTCGCGGCCCTCCACGACGTGGCCGACCCCGAGCGCAAGCGCAAGGCCATCGGGGAGACCTTCATCCGGGTCTTCGAGGACGTGGCCGCGGAGCACCAGGACGCCCGTTACCTGGTCCAGGGCACGCTGTACCCCGATGTGATCGAGTCGGGGACGGCGGACGCCGCCCGGATCAAGTCCCATCACAACGTCGGGGGCCTGCCCGACGACATGGACCTCGAGCTGGTCGAGCCCCTGCGCCTGCTGTTCAAGGACGAGGTCAGGGCGGTGGGCGAGGAGCTCGGCCTGCCCGAGGAGATCGTGTGGCGACAGCCCTTCCCGGGCCCCGGCCTGGCCGTGCGCATCGTGGGCACCGTGACCCGAGAGCGTGTGGAGACGCTGCGGGCCGCCGACGCGATCGTCGTCGAGGAGATCCGCCGGGCTGGCCTGCACCGCGAGCTGTGGCAGGCCTTCGCGGTGCTGCCGGCGGTGCGCACGGTCGGGGTCATGGGGGACGAGCGGACCTACGCCTACCCGATCGTCGTCCGGGCGGTGACCAGCGACGACGCCATGACCGCCGACTGGGCCCGGCTCCCCTACGACGTGCTGGAGCGACTCTCCTCCCGCATCATCAACGAGGTTCCCGAGGTCAACCGCGTGGCCCTAGACGTCACGTCCAAGCCCCCGGGGACGATCGAGTGGGAGTGAGGGGAGCCAGAGGAGTGAGGGGAATGAGGGGAGTGACCACCGGGGGCCGGTGACCTGTTCGGCCGGCCCCGGGCGCCGGTCCTGGTGGCGCTCAGGGCGAGCCGGGCGCGGAGGCCGGTCCGGCGAGCACCCTGGTCCGGTCTCATGAGAGGGTGGGCTGGTGACGGAGCCGTCCCCTTCCGGCCTCGCTGGCCGGCTGCTGGTGGCCGGCCCCGCCCTGGTCGACCCGAACTTCAGGCGGACGGTCGTCCTCGTCCTGCACCATGACGCGGGCGGGAGCCTGGGCGTGGTCCTCAACCGCCCCGGCCACCTGGCGCTCGCCGAGCCCCTCCCCCAGTGGGTGCCTCTGGCTGCGGACCCTCTGGACGTGTTCATCGGTGGTCCGGTGGGATCGGGCGCCGCCATCTGCCTGGCCCGTCTGGCCGGCGGTGGCCCGGCCGGCGGTGGCCCGGCCGGCGGTGGCCCGGCCGG
>JBOGGR010000044.1:0-7230 GCA_050744025.1 Acidimicrobiales bacterium | reverse complement strand
GGTCGACGCCCAGCGTTTCCTCACCTCCGTCGAACACTCCAAGCAGACCGGCGGCTACGTAGATCTCGCTGCGGGCCGCGTTCCCTTCCGTGACTACGCAGGCCAGTGGAGGCTCGCCCAGCCCCATCGCCACGGCACCATCGTTGCCGTCGAGCAGCACCTTCGGCTGCACGTGTACCCGATCATCGGCTCGCGACCGATGGCTGCCGTCCGTCCGAGCGAGATCCAGGCCATGGTGAGCGCGCTAGCCCAAACGTTGGCTCCTTCAACTCTTGCCGTGGTCTACGGGCGAGTGGTCGCTGTGTTCCGAGCAGCCGAACGTGACCGGGTCATAGCTACAACACCATGTGTGGGCATCCGCCTTCCTTCTGCCCGCGGCGTCTCGGCCGTGACGGAAGTGCTCACCATAAAGCAGGTAACCGCCTTGGCCGAAGCGGCGCCGCCCCGTTATCGGGCGGTGATCCTCGCAGGCGGCGGCCTCGGCCCGCGACCTGGTGAGCTGTTCGGCTTGGCCCTTGATAGCGTCGATTTCCTCGAGCGTCAAGTGCGCGTCGAACAACAACTTGTGCGCGTGCGAGGCCAGGGTGTCGTGATAGGCCCGTTGAAGACTCCATCGTCCTATCGCAGCGTTCCCCTTCCCGAGCCGATCGCTCGGGCGATCGCAACTCACCTCGACGCTTTCGGCACTCACCCAGTATTGAGATTGGTGTTCACCAACGAGCGCGGCGAACCGATCCAGCAGTACCCCTTCTCGCAGGTGTTCACCAACGCGGCCCGCAAGGCCGGTCTCCCCGCATGGGCGACGCCCCACGACCTGAGGCACTTCTACGCGTCGACGCTTATCCGCTCGGGCGCGTCGGTGAAGGTCGTCCAGGCGCGGCTGGGCCACGCCTCGGCTAAGACCACGCTCGATGTCTACGGCCACCTCTTCCCGGACGAGGAGGACCGGACCCGACAGGCGATCGAGGCTGCGTTCGACACTGAGGCCGGCGCCGACGACGAAGTCGGCCAGGGCTAGTCCTCTCGCCGCTCCTGTGTCCATGGCGTGTCCAACAGGGCCGGCGTTGCCCAAGAAACCCAGCAACTGCAATGACTTTAGACTAGATGTCGTAGTAGAGCATGAACTCCCAGGGATGGGGGCGGAGGCGGACCTCGTCGATCTCCTTCAGGCGCTTGTAGGCGATCCAGGTGTCGATCAGGTCGTCGGTGAACACCCCGCCCACCTTCAGGAAGTTCTGGTCGGCCTCGAGGGCGAGGAGCGCCTCGTCGAGCGACCCCGGCACCTGGGGAACCTGGGCCAGCTCCTCGGGGGGGAGGTCGTAGAGGTCCTTGTCCACCGGCTCGGGAGGCTCGATGCGGCTCTGAACCCCGTCCAGGCCGGCCATGAGCATGGCCGCGAAGGCGAGGTAGGGGTTGCAGGATGGGTCGGGGCAGCGGAACTCCACCCTCTTCGCCCTGGGGCTCTTCGAGTAGAGGGGTATGCGGCAGGAGGCCGACCGGTTGCGCTGCGAGTACACCAGGTTGACCGGGGCCTCGTAGCCGGGCACCAGCCTCTTGTAGGAGTTCGTGGTGGGGGCGGCGAACGCGAGCACGGCCGGGGCGTGGCGGAGCAGGCCGCCGATGTACCACCGGGCCATGTCGGACAGGCCGGCGTAGCCGGTCTCGGCGTAGAAGAGGGGCTCGCCGCCTTTCCAGAGGGACTGGTGTGTGTGCATGCCCGAGCCGTTGTCCTGGAACAGGGGCTTCGGCATGAACGTCGCCGTGTACCCGGCGTTGCGGGCCACGCTCTTGATCACGTACTTGAACAGCATCAGCTTGTCGGCCATGGACAGGAGCGTGTCGAAGCGCACGTCGATCTCGGCCTGGCCGGCGGTTCCCACCTCGTGGTGCTGGACCTCGACGTCGATGCCCATGCGCATGAGGGTGAGCGTCATCTCCGAGCGCAGGTCCTGGAAGTGGTCCATGGGCGGGACCGGGAAGTAGCCCTCCTTGTAGCGGGGCTTGAAGCCCAGGTTCGGCCTCTCGTCCGTCCCCGAGTTCCAGATGCCCTCTACGGAGTCGACCGAGTAGAAGGCCGAGTGCTGGTCCTGGGCGAAGCGGACGTCGTCGAAGATGAAGAACTCCGCCTCGGGCCCGAAGTACGCGGTGTCGGCGATCCCTGTGCTGGCCAGGTGGTCCTCGGCCTTGCGGGCGACGTAGCGGGGGTCGCGGGAGTAAGGCTCGCCGGTGATCGGGTCGTGGACGAAGCAGTTGAGGTTGAGGGTGCGGTGCTGGCGGAACGGGTCGAGCACGGCCGTGGCCGGGTCCGGGAGCAGGATCATGTCCGACTCCTGGATCTCCTGGAACCCCCGGATGGAGGAGCCGTCGAAGCCGAAGCCCTCCTCGAAGCCGGCCTCTGTCAGCTGCCCCGCCGGCACCGAGAAGTGCTGGGTCAGGCCCGGGAGGTCGCAGAACCGGAAGTCCACCATCTCCACGTCCTCGTCAACGACGAGTCGCACCACCTCGGCCGCCGTACGCTCCTGCACTCGGTCCTCCCGCTCTCGTCTCGTGATCCCGTGGTCGTGCCATAGGACGGGCCCCAGCATCGCCGGCCACCGTTTCCCTGCCGTTGCCCCTCTGTGAACAGCGCGTGAACGCGGAGCCGGGGGAGCCGGCGGCCTGCGACACTAGTGGCTCGGTACGAGGTCGTGGAGGACGCCGATGCAGAGCCAACAGGACTACGTGCTGCGAACGGTGGAGGAGAGGGGCGTGCGCTTCGTCCAGCTCTGGTTCACCGACGTGCTGGGCGTGCCAAAAGCCGTGAGCGTGACGCCGGCGGAGATGGAGAACGCCCTACTGGAGGGCATGACCTTCGACGGCTCGGCCGTCGACGGCTTCAGCCGCGTGCACGAGAGCGACGTGCTGGCCCGCCCCGACCCGAAGACCTTCCAGCTCCTGCCGTGGCGCAACGACGAGGCTCCGGTGGCCCGGGTCTTCTGCGACGTCCTGAACCTCGATGGGACCCCCTTCGAGGGATGCCCCCGCAACGTGCTGCGCCGAGCGCTGGAGCGGGCGAGTGAGCGGGGCTTCTCCTTCTACGCCGCCCCGGAGATGGAGTTCTTCTACTTCGCCGACGCCGATCCCAAGAGGGCACCGAGGCCGCTCGACACCGGATCCTATTTCGAGCTGACAGTGGCGGACCTGGCAACCGATCTGCGGAAGCGTACGGTGCTCACCCTCGAGGACATGGGCATCCCCGTCGAGTACGCGCAGCACGAGGACGCCCCGAGCCAGCACGAGATCGACCTGCGCTACACCGACGCCCTCACCATGGCCGACACGGTCATGACCGTGCGACTGATCGTGAAGGAGGTCGCCCAGGAGCGGGGCGTGTACGCCACGTTCATGCCCAAGCCCCTCGCCGGGGTCCAGGGGTCGGGGATGCACACCCACTTCTCGCTGTTCGAGGGGGACACCAACGCGTTCTGGGACCCCGGCGACGAGTACCGCCTGTCCAAGGTGGCCAAGGGCTTCATCGCCGGCCTCCTGCACCACGCCCCCGAGATCACTGCCGTCACCAACCAGTGGGTCAACTCCTACAAGCGACTGGTGCGGGGCTACGAGGCCCCGGTCCACCTGTCCTGGGCCCGCAACAACCGCTCCGCCCTGGTCCGGGTGCCGGTGACCAAGCGGGGCAAGCCGGAGTCGACACGGATCGAGTTCCGGTCCCCCGACCCGGCCTGCAACCCCTACCTGGCCTTCGCCGTCGTCCTGGCCGCCGGCATGAAGGGGGTCGAGGAGGGCTACCCGCTCCCCGGTGAGGCGTCGGCCAACCTGTACGCCATGACCCCCGAGGAGCTGGCGTCGGAGGGCATCGCCGATCTCCCGGGGGACCTGCACGAGGCCGTCGCCTGCATGGAGCGCTCCGAACTCGTGGCCGAGACCCTGGGAGAGCATGTCTTCGAGTGGTTCATCCGCAACAAGCGCGACGAGTGGGCCGACTACGCGGTCCACGTCAGCCAGTTCGAGCTCGACCGGTACCTGCCCCAGCTCTGACCCCGGTCCCCATGGAGCCACTGCTCGTCCACCCCGATCCCGCCCCAGCGGCACTGGCCCAGGCCCTCGACCTGGCCGGCTGGGCGTGGAAGGCCGTCGCCGGTCCCGACCAGGCCGCGGCCCAGGAGCCCGAGGACGGCTGGGCCGGCGCCGTCGTCTGGGCCCTGCCGGCCACCGAGTCCCGGGCGGGGGACCTGGGGCCGCGTGGGGGGCGCCCCGAACCGGGCCCCGACACGGCGTTCGCCCTGTGCCGGGCGCTGCGCAAGCGGGACTCCCCCCTGGAGCCCCTCCTCCTGATGGTCGGGCTGGACCAGCTCGCCGCCCTCGAGCTGCGCGAGGACCTGTTCGACGACCTGACCCTGGTCCCGTTCCACCCCGCCGAGCTGGAGGCCCGGCTCGAGCACCTGTTCTGGCGCACCGGCCGCGGCACCCGCCCTGAGCTGGTCGAGTACGGCCCCCTGGTGCTCAACCTGGAGACCTACCAGGCGGCGGTGGCGGGCCGGCCCCTCGACCTCACGTACATGGAGTACGAGCTGCTCAAGTTCCTCGCCGCTCATCCGACCCGGGTCTTCACCCGGGAGACCCTCCTCAGCCGGGTGTGGGGCTACGAGTACTACGGGGGAGCCCGCACCGTCGACGTCCACATCCGCCGGCTGCGAGCCAAGCTCGGCGACCAGCACGCCCCCCTCATCCACACCGTGCGCTCGGTGGGCTACCGGCTGGGACAGCCCCGATGGCCGTGACCGCCGGCCGTGACCGCCGGCGGCAGCCCCAGCTGGGGCCGGCGCCTCGGCCCCCGCCTCAACCCCCGACCCGGGCCCAGGCCTCGATCTCGACCAGGCCGCCCATGGGCAGGGCGGCCACTGCGAAGGCCGACCGGGCCGGGCGGTGGTCGCCGAAGGCGGCCATGTAGGCGTCGTTCATGGCTGGGTAGTCGCCGATGTCGGCCAGGAAGACCGTCGTCTTGACCACGTCGGAGAGGCTGGCCCCCTCTCCACTCAGGAGCCGGTCCAGGTTGGCCACCGCCTGGCGGACCTGCGCGCCCACCCCGCCGTCGACCAGGGCCCCGTCGGCCAGGCCGAGCTGGCCCGAGCAGACCAGCCACTCGCCGGCCCTCACGACGGGCGTGTAGGGCCCCACCGGAGCGCTCACGGCCTCGCGCCCGTCAACTGAAGGACGAGCCGCAGCCGCAGGTGCGCGTGGCGTTGGGGTTGGTGATGTGGAACCCCGCGCCCTGGAGGGTGTCCTTGTAGTCCAAGGTGGCCCCGTTCAGCATCTCGGCGCTGGTCGGGTCGACCACCACCTTGATCGAGCCGTAGGTGCGGACGATGTCGTCGTCGGCCACCTCGCTGTCGAAGAACATGTCGTAGCTGAAGCCGGAGCAGCCACCGGGACGCACGGCGACCCGCAGGGCCAGCTCGCTGTTGCCCTCCTGGGCCAGCAGGTCGGCCACCTTGGCCGTCGCCGCGTCAGTGGGGACGACGGGCCCGGGCCGCCTGCCGATCTTGATGGGTGCGATCATGCTCACGCGGGAACCCTCCTCGACGGTCTTCCAACGTTCCTGCCCGCCAGCTTATCGAGATCGGCGGCCCTACCCGGCAGGTGCACGCCCACCGGCGGCGCCGGAGGCCACCGGTAGGATACTCCGGGTGAGCCCAGCCAGCCCGCCCTCGGCCGAAGCCGTGCGCCATGCCCTGCACGGCGTGATCGACCCCGAGCTCGGCGACGACGTCGTCGATCTCGGCATGGTGGGGGACGTGCTGGTCTCCGGCGAGGGCAGGGTCGTCGTCGAGCTGGCCCTCACCATCGCCGGCTGCCCGCTGCGGAGCCAGCTCCGGGGCGACGTCGAGTCCAGGGTCGGAAGCCTGCCCGGGGTGAGCGCGGTCGAGGTCCGAATGGGGGAGATGACCGCGGAGCAGCGCCGCTCGGTGATGGCCCGGGCCCGGTGGAAGGCGAGGGAGCGGCCCGTCGCGACCGAGATCGGCCCCTCCACCAGGGTGGTGGCGGTCGCATCCGGCAAGGGCGGAGTCGGCAAGTCCTCGGTGACGGTCAACCTGGCCGTGACCCTGGCGTCCCGGGGCTACACCGTCGGAATCCTCGACGCCGACATCTGGGGCTTCTCCCTCCCCCGCATGCTGGGCCTGGCCGGGCGCCTCCCCGTCGAGGGCACCCCGGAGGACTGGGCGCTGGTCCCTCTCGAGCAGGGGGTGGGGGAGGGCCTGCTCAAGGTCGTCTCCATGGGCTTCCTGGCCGAGAGCGAGGGTGAGGCCATCATGTGGCGGGGGCTGCTGCTCAACCGGGCCCTCCAGCACTTCATCGAGAACGTGCACTGGGGGACGCTCGACTACCTGCTCGTCGACATGCCCCCTGGCACCGGTGACGTCCAGATGGGACTGGCCAGGATGCTGCCCCGGACCGAGGTGCTGATCGTCACCACCCCGCCTCTGGCCGCTGCCAAGGTGGCGGCCCGGGTGGCCGACATGGCCCGCAAGGGGTGGCTGCGGGTCGCCGGAGTCATCGAGAACATGAGCTCGTTCACGTGCGGGCACGGGACCACCTACGAGCTGTTCGGCTCGGGCGGGGGGCGCCAGCTGGCCGAGGACATCGGAGTCCCTCTCGTCGGGTCGGTCCCCTTCGACCCGGCCATGGCCACCGGCGGGGACGCCGGCCGCCCGCCCGCGCTGGCCGGCAGGGGCCCGGTGGCCGGCGCCTTCGCCGGCATCGCCGACCGCCTCCTCGCCGAGATCGTGCCTCCCGTGGAGATGAGCGGCTGCACCGCCCGGCTCCTCGACACCGTCGAGGCTGCCCTGGACAGCCGGACCTGACTCCCCCGCCCGTCGGCTGCCCAGCGCGCCGCGCCGCGCCGAGCTGCCAAGGCTAGGCGGCCATGCCCACGATGGGCTGGGCAAGGTGGATCGCCCCGGTGGAGCCGTGGAAGGAGGCGTCGCCGAAGCTGAAGATCCCGCCGTCGGACGCCACCAGCCAGTAGCCGTGGCCGTCGGGGGTGGGGGCCATGCCCACGATGGGCTGGGCGAGGTGGATCGCCCCGGTGGAGCCGTAGAAGGAGGCGTCGCCGAAGCTGAAGATGCCGCCGTCCGACGCGACCAGCCAGTACCCGGTGCCGCCGGGCGCCGCGGCCATGCCGACGATCGGGCGGTTGAGGTGCATCGCGCCGGTGGAGCCGAAGAAGTGCGC
>JBOGGR010000043.1:0-4559 GCA_050744025.1 Acidimicrobiales bacterium | reverse complement strand
TGGCCGTAGGGCCCGGCCCCCCGCCGGCCCGCCGGCCCCCGCCGGCCCGCCGGCCCGCCGGGCTCGGCCCCCCCTACCGGTAACCGGCCGCCGGCCGGGGCCCGGCGCCCCTTCCCCCCGGGGTGATCAGTGCGCCCTCGAACTTGTGGTGATTACGGGTCAAAATGGCGCGTTATCATCACAAGTTCGAGGCGGTTCCAGCCCCGAGGCCCGCCGGCTATGGCCCTGACACAAGGCCCACCTGCGAGCCTGCGCCCGCGGTGCGAAGCTGCGCCCCGTGCGAAGCTGCGCCCCGTGCGATCCTGCCCTCCGGCGAGGCCCTGGTGCTGATACAAGGCGGGACGGTCGTCGACGTGGCCGGCGAGCGTCGGGCGGACCTCCGGGTGGGGGCCGACGGCCGCGTGGCCGAGGTCGGGCCGGAGCTCGGCGCGAAGCCGGGCGAGGCCGTCCACGACGCCACCGCCAAGCTCGTCGTGCCCGGCGGGGTGGACGCCCACACCCACCTCCACCTCCCGGTCGGGGCCGTGCGGGTGTCGGACGACTTCGCCTCCGGCACCCGTGCCGCGGCGGTGGGGGGCACGACCACGATCATCGACTACGTGACGCCGGCGCGGGGCGAGGACCCCCTGGCCGCCCTACGGCTCTGGCGCACCTGGGCGGAGCCATCGGCCGTCGACTGGGCCCTCCACCTGACCTTCACCGAGGCCGTGCCCGAGGACGTCGTCGCGAGGGGTGTCGAGGCCGGGGTGACCTCCTTCAAGCTCTACCTGGCCTACCCCGAGCGCCTCCAGGTGGACGACGCCACCGTCGTCGACCTCATGCGGGCCGGCCGCCGCCACGGGGCCCTTGTCACCCTCCACTGCGAGAACGGCGGTGCCATCGAGGCCCTGCGCCGGCGGGCCGTGGCCGAGGGCCGCACCGGGATCGTCGAGCACGCCCGGACCAGGCCGGCCGTGCTCGAGGCCGAGGCGGTCACCCGGGCCGCCGCGCTGGCCGAGGTAACGGGCGCCGGCATCTACGTGGTGCACCTGTCCTCGGCCCCGGCGCTGGCTGCCGTCCGGGCCGCGCAGGAGCGGGGGGTCGACGTCCTGGCGGAGACCTGTCCGCAGTACCTGTACCTGGACGCCGGGCGCCTCGAGGGGGAGGAGGCCGCCGACTTCGTCTGCACGCCGCCGCTCCGGGATCCCTGGCACGCCGAGGAGCTGTGGGAGGGGCTGGCCCGGGGCTTCATCCACACGGTGGCGACCGATCACTGCCCGTTCCGCCGGGCCGACCGCAGGGCTGGTGTCCACGGCCGGCCTGGTGGGGCGACCGACTTCACCGAGGTCCCGGGCGGCCTGCCCGGGATCGAGACCCGCCTGGCCCTGGTCTGGGAGGGGGTCACGGCCGGCCGCCTCACGGCCCTCGACTGGGTCCGCCTGTGCGCCGAGGCGCCGGCTCGCACGTTCGGGCTGTGGCCGGCCAAGGGGTCGCTCGCAGCGGGCGCCGACGCCGACGTGGTCGTCTGGGACCCGGAGCGCCGCCAGCCCCTCGACGCCGCCAGCCTTGACATGGACGTCGACCACTCGCCCTACGCCGGCATGGTCGCGAGAGGTTGGCCCGAGCTGGTGCTGTGCCGGGGCAGGGTGGTGGCCGCGGACGGCCGCTTCGTGGGCGAGCCCGGCTGGGGTCGCTACGTCCCCCGGGCTCCCCGGCAAGTGGCGTAGGCGGCCGCTGCCCGGGCGAGGGGTCCTCATGAGAAATGGCAGCAATGGCGCCCCAGCGCCTCGGCCGCTCACGCGAGCCGAAGGCCCGGCCGTGCCGCCCCAGCGCCTCGGCCGCTCACGCGAGCCGAAGGCCCCGCCGTGCCCGGGCGGCCGGGCTCCCCTGGACCGGCCACTCGGCCACGAAGGCGTAGCGGTCCCCCCGGACCAGGCTCTGGCGCCACTCCACCAGGCGGCCGCCGGTGGCGCGGGTCAGGCGGTCGACAGCGAAGCCGGCGTCGCCCCGCCCGAGGTGGAGCACCCGGCGCTCGTCGGGGGAGGGGACGACGGGACGGATGCGCTCCCTCACCCAGCCGGGCTGGATGCCGCACCGGCCGGCCAGCTCGTCGTAGAGGCCGGTGTGGCGGAAGTCCGCCTCCAGTAGCGGGTGGGCCACGTCGTCTGGCAGCCAGGCCCGGTCCAGCGCGAGCGGCGCCCCCCCGGCCCGCCGCAGGCGCTCGACGTGGACGAGGGGGGCGTCCGGGGCCAGGTCGAGGTGGGCAGCCGCCTCCGGGCAGGGCCTGACGTCGAGGGCCCGGACCTCGCTGGCCTGCTCCACGCCCTGGTCCTCGATGGAGCGGAACAAGCTGTAGTGGCCGCCGACGGGCTGCTCGAACTCGGGCGCCCGGACAGATGTCCCCCTCCCCCGGGAGCGCTCCAGGACGCCCTCGGCGTCCAGCCGGCGCACCGCCTCCCGCACGGTCTGGCGCGAGACCCCGTACTCCTCGACCAGCTCGCGGTCGGTGGGGAAGCGGTCGGCGAACTCGCCGGCGCCGAGGCGGCGCCTCAGGTCCGAGAGGACCTGGGCCCACAGGGGGACGGGGTCGCTCCGGTCGAGGGGCTTCGGCCCCCGCTCCTGGTCCCGCTGGTGGTCCTGGTCGCTCACGGGCCCCCCATGCCGCGCTAGCCTACAAAAGTACGGTCAAAAATACAACCATTCTGGTCAAGTATCAAGGAGGCGCGGTGGCCCAGGTCGGGCAGGCACGGGTCGTGACGATCGAGACGCCCGAGCTGGGCGACCGGAGCCACCTCGTCCACGACGGCCGGGACGCGGTCGTGATCGACCCCCAGCGCGACATAGACAGGGTCCTGGAGGCCGCCTCGGCCGCGGCCGTGCGCATCGTCTGCGTCGCCGAGACCCACCTCCACAACGACTACGTCTCCGGGGGCCGGGAGCTGGCCGCCCGGACCGGCGCCGAGCACGTCCTCGGGGGAGCCGAGGAGGTGGCCTTCCAGGCCCGGGCGGCCCATGAGGCGGACGAGATCCCGGTCGGGGAGCTCCACCTTCGGGTGCTGGCCACGCCCGGCCACACCCCGTGCCACGTGGCCTACGCCCTCCTCGAGCGCGGCCGGCCGGTGGCCGTCTTCACCGGCGGGTCCCTGCTCTACGGCACGGTTGGCCGTACCGACCTGGCGGGGCCGGATCGCACGGCCGGCCTGACCAGGGACCAGCACCGGTCGGCCCGCCGGCTCGTCGCCGAGCTGCACGACGACGTCGACGTCCACCCCACGCACGGCTTCGGCAGCTTCTGCTCCTCGGCCCCTCCCAGCGGCGCCGGCAACAGCACCATCGGGGCCGAGCGCAAGGACAACCTGGCCCTCCAGATCGACGAAGAGGACACCTTCGCTGCCACCCTGCTGTCGGGCCTGACTGCATACCCCAGCTACTACGCCCACATGGGGGCCCTCAACCGGGCCGGCCCGGCCGCCATCGACCTGAGCCCTCCCGCGCGGGTCGGGCCGGCCGGGCTGCGCAGGCGGATCGAAGCGGGCGAGTGGGTCGTGGACCTGCGCCCCCGGCGAGCCTTCGCGGCGAGCCACGTCCGGGGCACGGTCGGCGTCGAGCTGGGCACGTCGTTCTCCACCTACCTGGGCTGGGTGCTGCCCTGGGGCACTCCGGTCACGCTGGTGGGGGACACTGCCGGCGACGTGGCCCGGGCCCAGCGCGACCTGGCGCGCATCGGCATCGACCGCCCGGCGGGCATGGCCGTCGGGGGCCCGCAGGCCGTGGGCGACGGCTCCCTCGGGCGCTACCCGGTGAGCGACTTCCCCGGCCTGGCTGCCACCTCGGAGGAGAGGGCGGGGGCCGGCGAGGAGCCGGTGCCCGTCCTCGACGTGCGCCGCGACGACGAGTGGGCTGCGGGGCACCTGGCAGGAGCCACCCACATCCCCCTCCACCAGCTGGAGGCGGGCCTTGGCCGGGTCCCGGGAGGAGAGGTGTGGGTCCACTGCGCCAGTGGCTTCAGGGCCAGCATCGCCGCCAGCCTGCTGGACCGGGCCGGCCGGCCGGTCGTCCTGATCGACGACGACTGGGACCGTGCCGCCGGCGCAGGGCTCACCGTCGTCCGTCCCTGACCCTCCGGCTCCGGGACCGCGCGATCGCGCCGACCGCGATGGCGACGATGATCCCCGGCGTGAGCCAGCCGAGGCCCGCGACGATCACGGCCACGGCCAGGCCGGCCCCGGCCAGGTCGGCCTCCCGCGGCGGCCACAGGGCTTCTCCCGCCCGCCCGCTCCCTGGCGCCGGGGCTCCGGCCCGGGACCGTGGGCGGGGCACCCGGCCGCCCCGGCCGCCGCTGCGGCGGGGGCCGGGCACGACCAGTCGAGCCGCGCCCAGGCGCCACGCCACCCATGCGGCCAGGCTGACGGCCAGGGCGGCCAGGAACGGCGCCCGGTAGTCGTCGACCCAGCTGGAGGCCGCGCCGAGGGCGACGCCGAGAGCCAGGGCCGCGGCCGCGGCCACGACGAACGTGAGCCAGCCCGGGCGGCCCCCGGCGGAGCCGCCCGCGTCCCCCGCCAGGCGGCCCCGGGCCGAGC
>JBOGGR010000042.1:0-4997 GCA_050744025.1 Acidimicrobiales bacterium | reverse complement strand
GCCCGGGCCGGCGCCTGCGCCGCTGTTGCCCACCGGCTCGGCCACCGTCGTGTTGGCCCGCACGTCGGAGCCGCCCTGCTTCTCGGTCATGGCCATGCCGCAGAGGAGGCCGGCCTTCTCGGCTGGCGGGCGCAGGACCGGGTCGTAGGCGAGCGAGGTGAGCCCCGGCTCCCAGGCCCGGGCCACCTCCGGTTGCGCCCGCAGGGCGGGCACGGCGGAGTACGTCATCGAGACCGGGCAGCCGTGGCCGGCCTCGACCTGGGTCCACACGGCGAACTTGGCGGCGCGGGCCAAATGGGCCCCGGGGCGGGGCTCGGACCAGGGGCTGGCGTGGAGGCCGTGGCCGACTGCCGTGGCCATCAGCTGGTGGTAGGCCGGGTGGTACTCCACCTCGTCGATGCGGTGCCCGTAGCGGTCGTGGGTGCGCAGGACCGGGGGGTGTGCGTCGGCCGCCGCCCCCCAGCCGATGGCCTCCTCCGACCCGGCCAGACGGCCGAGGGCGCAGAGCCCCTCGTCGGCCCAGCCGGCGCCCTCCCGGTGCACCGCCTCCACCAGGGCCAGGTCCGACCGGTAGACGTCGTAGCCGGCGAGCGGCGGGGACTGGTTGTGGACCTGGTGCGTGGGCCATCCGGGCGAGAGCGACCCCCCGGCCGGTTCGGGCCCGTGACGCAGAGCTGGGGTGGTCATCGTCGGCGCCTCCTCCTGCCGGTGCTCGGCTGGGATGCCTGCTGGGCCCGGCTCTGCCTGCCGGAGCGGGCTCGGCTCAGTATGACCCCCTCGGCCGGCCCCGGCGGGCCACTGCCTTCTGGCGGGCCGGGGCCTTCCGGCGGGCTGATATGGTTTGGGCGTCGCCCGGGGGCGTAGCTCAGCTGGTAGAGCGCTTGACTGGCAGTCAAGAGGTTCGTGGGTTCGAGTCCCATCGCCTCCACCTGAAAGTGCAGGTCAGGGGGGTGTAGGTCCTTAGCGGCAGCAAGGACCGGAGGCCCGGGGAGCCAAAGAGGGAGCCAAAGTCACTTCGACGGCTCCCCGGGAGCCACCCCGGAGCCGAACAGGTCCTCCATGGCCGCCTTGGCGGCGCCGGCCGAGGGCGTGATGCGGTGGCGGTACACCTCGGCGGTCATCCTCGACCCCGGGGCGTGGCCCACCACGTCGGCAATCTGCTCGACCGACACCCCGGCCGCCGACAGGATGCTCACGGCCGAGTGGCGGGCCTCGTGGGGGTGCCAGTGACCGAGCCCGGCGCGCTCGGTCAGCTCGGAGAAGTACCGCCTCGTGTTGGACGGGTCGAGCATGGTCCCGACGGCCGTCGTGAACACGAGCCCGGTGTCCACCCAGGCATCCCCGGCGGCCAGCCGGTCGGCCTCCTGGCGTATCTGCTGGCGCTCGAAGGCCTCGACCACGAAGCCGGGCATGTCCACGCTGCGCCGGCTCGTCTTCGTCTTCGGCTCGCCCAGGGTGAAGCGGGCGCCGCCGGCCCGGCGTATGGCCTGGCGGACGTGGAGCACGCCGGCGTCGAGGTCGAGGTCCACCCAGCGCAGGGCGAAACACTCGCCAGGCCGCGGCCCGAGGGCGAGCATGACCACCCAGGCGGCCTCCAGGCGGTCCTCACGTGCAACCTCGAGTAGAGCCTTGGCCTGGTCGAGAGTTAGGGACCGTGACTCCCGCACCGGGCCGGGAGGCACGACGGCGAGGCGAGCGGCGTTGCGGGCCACCATGTCCCGTCTCTCCGCGTGGGTGAGGGCCAGCACCAGGACGGTCCGGGCCAGGCGGATGGTCGAGCGGGCCTTGCCGGCGCCGGCCATGTCCCGGAGCAGACCGTCCACGTCCTCGGCCCGGAGCCGGTCCAGGCGGATGGCGCCCAGGGCAGGGACGACGTGGTGATGGATCATGGTCGAGTAGTTCTCGGTGGTGGCCACGGTCACTCCCCGGGCGGGCAGCACGTTGGCCAGCCAGTCGTCCAGGTAGGCGGCCACGCTCAGCCGCCCGGCGCCGGCCACCCCGGCCCGGGCCTCCTCGTGCAGCTCCCGGAGCTTGGCCCGGGCCTCGGCGTAGGTCCGGGCGCTGCGCTTGCGCCGGACCCGACCGCCTGGCGCCGGCAGGTCGATGCAGGCGACCCACCGGTTCCCGTCTCGGAAGATGGAACCCTCGCCCGATCCTCTACGCTTCGCCATGTCACTACCTCCCTGGGGTGGTGGCCGGGCCCGGGGGTGTTTACGCATCGCCCGGGCCAGCTCGTCTCGCCAAACCAGGCCCTGATGGCCAACGACACCGCCGGGGACCCGGTGGGCGGCATCAAGTGGACCCGGCGCACGACTGAGAAGATCGTAGAGCAGCTTCGCGCCGTTGGCATAAAATAAAGGTGTGCGCCAACACCGTGGCCAAGCTGTTGAAGAGCCTCGAGTACCGCCTGCGGGTCAACCACAAGAAGCTCTCCCGGCACTCGCCTCACAACCGCGACGCCCAGTTCGCCTACATCGCCGCCCAGCGTGAGACCTTCGCCCGGGCCGACCTTCCTATCGTCAGCATCGACTCCAAGAAGCGAGAGCTGGTCGGCAACTTCAAGAATCAAGGCGTCACCTGGGCCCGACAGCCCACGCTCGTCAACGACCACGACTTCCGCTCCGACGCTTCGGGCATCGCCCTGCCCTATGGCATCTACGACGTGGGGGCCAACAACGGCTACGTCTTCGTCGGCACCTCGCATGACACCCCGGCCTTCGCCGTCGACAACCTGGCCAGGTGGTGGACCTGGCACGGCCGGCGTCGCTACCCCGGAGCCGCCGAGCTGCTCGTCCTCGCCGATGGCGGCGGCAGCAACGGGGCGCGCACCCGAGCCTGGAAGCACTGCCTCCAGGAACGCCTCTGCGACCGCCACGGCCTGACCGTGACCGTCTGCCACTACCCGACGTCGGCCTCGAAGTGGAACCCCATCGAGCACCAGCTGTTCAGCGAGATCAGCAAGAACTGGGCAGGGAGACCGCTCGACAGCTACGAGACGATCCTCAACTACGCCCGCACTACTTCCACTTCGACCGGACTGCGGGTCAATGCCTACCTCGTTGACACCGACTATCCCACGGGTGTCAGGATCACCAACCAGGCCATGAACGAGCTACACCTCCGCCCTCACGACACCCAGCCCGTCCGCAACTACACCCTGAGTCCCAGGTGAGAGCCTCGGCGACCGAATTACAAACTTGGAAGTTGTTTTTGAGCGGCCACTAACACCGCGCCAGAGACGATCCGGCCTTGCTTGTGGCGCCTGGAGTGACGGGCGGTTGCCGCCTGAGCGGCCTTGGCGTGGCCGCCAGCGGCCAACTCCGCCCGTCTCCGATGTCGGAGAGGGACCCGACCGCCAGGTGGGGAAGGTCATGCACAACATGCACCGGCGCCCGCCGTACCTGCCCGCCCGCCTCCAGGTAGGTACGGTCCCGGTTGACAGCGCTTGACGCCTTCACCAGCGTGACCTTCACCGAGACCAGCATGCCAACCGGCGCAGCAGACTTTCCCCTTCCCGCACCGCTCTCGCCCAGGTGGGGAAGACCCTGAGCGCGCCGACGAACGCCGCGAGCGTTGCGTCAAGCGATCCTCCTGACGGCTACCCAACCTGTACAGAACGGGTATACTGGCCCCATGTCTGAGTCTGAGATTGGCGTCACCGAGGCCCGCGACCAGCTCGGCCAGCTCGTCAGCCGAGCGGAGTACAACGAGGAGCGGATCGTGCTGACCCGCAACGGCCGGGCCGTGGCGGCTCTTGTGCCGATCAACGTGTTGCGCGACCTGGAGGCCGCCGAGGACGCTGCGGACTTGGAGGCGGCCCGCGGAGCAGTAGCCGAAGCGGGTCCGAACGTGCCGCATGCCCAGGTGTTGGCCGATCTCGTCGCCGATGAGGCACAGCAACGTAGCGCGTGAACGCGATCGAGTGGAGACCGTCAGCCCGCAAGCAGGTCCGCAGACTTGACGTCTCCGCCCGGCGGCGTGTGCTCGAGGCGATCGCCAACCTGAGCCAAGAGCCGCGGCCAATCGGATCGGTGGCCTTGACCGGCTCGCCCGGCTGGCGCCGCATCCGCATCGGCAGCTACCGGGTGGTGTACGAAGTCCAAGACGACATTCTCGTCGTGCTCGTTTTGCGGGTCGGCTCCCGTGGCGGCATCTACCAGCACCTCGACGAATAGCACCGGGAGCGCCCCAAGTCGAGCCTGCGCCGGGTGTTGAGGCTGGGCTCCGAGCGCCGGCTGGCGATCGTCGCAAGCCGATCCCGCACGGGACGTGTGAGAGGGGCCACCGGCGTGAACAGCCAGCAGATCACCCTCGGAGGTCCTGGCCCAGGTTTGGGCAGGGCCCGGCCGGCGCCCTGGGTGGTCGTCTGTCAACGGCCGCCTGGGCTCCGATCCCCCCACCCGGGCCTATATGGCCCGCTCGGCTGGCCGAGGGCCGCTCGAAGCCCGAGGTGATCCAGGCCCGGCCCTGAAGCGCTACGTGGCCCGGGAGGTCTACCACCACCTCCCCCGACCCTGATCACCCGATCAGACCTACATCCGCAGGTCTGAGCTGGGAACATACGTTTGGTCCGCGAAAGATGCCTTCCGCCTCCCTTTCCGCACGTTGTGCGCGTGATATCTCCGTAATTACATAGGCGTGGTCCGGCGCTCGCGATCAGCGTTGGGCCTGTTTCTGGGCAACTTCTGTCCCTCGGTGACGGTTGTCGGGCCTGCGCCGGTGCCCGGTGGGGACCTGCGGCTCCCATCCTCGGCCTGCTGGGCGATGCCAAGCGGCAGCGCCTCGGACGCGGGGAGCAACTCACCCGCCCGCCGGGCGTCGGCGAACCAGCGGACGTTCGACGGTGACGGTGACGGCGACGGCCACCTCCTCGATGACGGGAAAGGGCCGAGCGGAGTTGTAGTTCTCGGCACTCTGCCATGGGCTGGCGTGGTCAGCGGCGAGCACCTGGTCGACCTCGTCGACGTACATGCACCGCCACCGTTTGCGGGGATCGG
>JBOGGR010000041.1:0-13373 GCA_050744025.1 Acidimicrobiales bacterium | reverse complement strand
GTCATGTGGGGTTCCTCCGGTCTCTCGGCTGGCGTCCAGCCCCTGGGCTGGGGTCGGGTGGGTGGGCTGGTGCGGGTGGCCCGGAGCGGGCGGGCTGGCGCCCCGGACGGCGGCGGCCACGGCCTTGGCCACCTCGGGGTCGAACACCGAAGGCACGATGTAGCTGGCGTTCAGCTCGCCCGGCTTCACGACATCCGCAATGGCCCGGGCGGCGGCCAGCTCGACCGCCAACGTCACGTCCCTCGCCTGGGCGTCGAGCAGACCCCTGAACACCCCCGGGAAGGCGAGCACGTTGTTGATCTGGTTGGGCTCGTCGCTCCGCCCCGTGGCCACCACCGCGGCGTGGCGCCGGGCCTCGCGGGGGTCGACCTCGGGCTCGGGGTTGGCGAGGGCGAAGACGATGGCCCCGGCGGCCATCCGGGCCACGTCGTCGCCGGAGAGCAGGTCTGGGGCGCTCACGCCGATGAACACGTCGGCGCCCGCGAGCACCTCCACGAGCCCGCCCCGGCGCTGCTCCCGGTTCGTGTGGTCGGCCAGCCACTGCCAGCCCTCGTCCAGGCCGGGAAGGCCCCGGTATATGGCGCCCGGCTTGTCGCAGGCGACGACGTCGCCAACGCCCTGGGCCACCAGGAGCCGGATGACGGCCGTCCCCGCCGCGCCGGCCCCCGAGACCACGACCCGGACGCCGGCCAGCTCCTTGCCCACCACCCGCAGCGCGTTGGTGAGGGCGGCCAGGACCACGATGGCGGTCCCGTGCTGGTCGTCGTGGAAGACCGGGATGTCGAGGAGCTCTCGGAGCCGCCGCTCGACCTCGAAGCAGCGCGGCGCCGCGATGTCCTCCAGGTTCACCCCGCCGTAGACCGGCGCCAGGATCTCCACGGTCCTCACGATCTCGTCCACGTCCTGGGTGTCGAGGCAGACCGGCCAGGCGTCCACCCCGGCGAGGCGCTTGAACAGGGCCGCCTTGCCCTCCATGACCGGCAGGGCAGCGGCCGGCCCTATGTTGCCGAGCCCGAGCACGGCCGAGCCGTCGGTGACCACGGCCACGGTGTTGCGCTTGATGGTGAGGCGCCGGGCGTCCTCCGGGTTGGCGGCGATGGCGAGGCTGACCCGGGCCACGCCCGGCGTGTAGGCCATGGAGAGCTCCTCCCGGGTCCGGAGGGCGACCTTCGGCGTGACCTCGATCTTGCCCCCGAGGTGGAGGAGGAACGTCCGGTCGCTGACCTTGCGGACGTGGACCCCGGGGAGGGCGTCGACGGCCGCCGTGATCGTGGTGGCGTGGCCGCCGTCGCCGGCGTGGCAGGTGAGGTCGACCACGAGCGAGCCGGAGCGGGACTCGACCACGTCGAGGGCCGTCACCACCCCGCCGACGGCCCCCACGGCGGAGGTGAGCTGGCCGACGGCGCTCGGGCCGGCGGGCAGCTCGACCCGCATCGTGATCGAGTACCCCGGGCCCGGCAGTGCCATCAGGGCGACGCTAGTGCTCGGTCCCCTTCCGAGAAATGGCATCCGGCTCTGCTCCCGCCCCGTGCCCACCCCCGCCGGCCGTGCCCCCTGCGGCTTCGCCGCCCCGCCCGGGGCCCCGACCCCGGGCTCCTCCGCTGCGCCGGGGCCCCCCACCCCGCCGCCGGCCGTCGCTCCTGGCGGCTTCGCCGCCCCGCCCGGCGCCAGTATCGTCGGCCGGGTGGCGCCAGTGGAGCGGGTGGACCGCCTCGAGCGGCTGACCGACCTGGTGCTCGTCCTGCTCGACACCACCCGCGCACTGACCCTCACCGAGATCGCCGACGCCGTGATCGGCTACCCCGAGGCCGGGGAGACCCGCCGGCAGGCCTTCGAGCGGGACAAGCGGACGCTGCGGGACGAGGGCATCGTCGTCACGGCCGAGCCCATCCCGTACGACCCGTCCCTCACCGGCTACCGCATCAGGCCGCAGGACTACTACCTTCCCCCGCTCGACCTCAGCCCCGATGAGCAGGTCGCCCTCAACCTGGCCGTAGCCGGCGTCCACCTCGACGATTCTACCGGCCGGGACGCCCTCTTGAAGTTGGGGGTGATGGAGCGGGACGGGCCGGCGGCGGTGGCTGCCCTGCCTTCGCTGCCGGCCCTGCCGGCCCTGCACGAGGCCGTCCGGTCCCATGCCCCGGTGCGCTTCGGGTACCGGGGACGGTCGAGGACCGTCGATCCGTACGCCCTGGCGTTCCGCGGAGGGTGGTGGTACCTGCTCGGGCGGGACCACGAGCACGACGAGCGGCGCACGTTCAGGGTCGATCGCATGGAGCCGGTCGAGGGCGCCGGGCCGCCCGGGTCCTTCGACCCGCCCGAGGACCTGGACGCGCCAGCCGTCCTGGCCCAGGGGCCCTGGCGGCTCGGCCAGGAGGACGCCGGGGTGGCCCATGTCCTCGTCGATGCGGTGCTGGCCGGCGAGGTGGCCGGCCAGCTCGCGGGAGAAGCCGTCGTCGAGACGCGGGAGGACGGCTCGGTGGTGGTGGCCCTGGAGGTGGCCAACGTGGCGGCCTTCCGGTCCTGGGTCCTCGGCCTCCTGGACCACGCCGTGGTCCTCGGGCCGCCCCCCCTGCGGGACTCCGTCACCGGATGGTTGGCGGCCATGAGGGCCGGGGGCGTGGGCGTGGGCGGCGGCGAGGCCGCCAGGGACACGGGCGCGGGCGGGTTCGGGGGCGGGGCCCGATGGTGAAGCGGGAGGCCGGGGCCCGGCTGCGGAGGCTGCTGGCGCTGCTGCCCTGGTTGGCCGAGGTCGGGACGGCGCCCATCGCCGAGGTGGCCGAGCGCTGCGGCCTCGGCGAGGGCGAGGTCGTGGAGCTGCTGGAGCTTGCCGCCTGCTGCGGCCTGCCGCCCTACACCCCCGACCAGCTCATGGAGCTGATCGTGTCCGATGGCTGGGTGACGGCCAACCTGGGGGCCCACCTCAGCCGGCCGCAGCGGCTCACCGCCGCCGAGGGGTTCACCCTGGCCGCGTCGGCCCGCGCCATCCTCGCCGTCCCTGGTGCCGATCCGGACGGCGCCCTGGCGAGGGCCCTCTCCAAGCTGGAGGCGGTGCTCGGGAGCAGGTTGGCCGTGGAGCTGGACGAGCCGCCCCTCCTCGACGTGGTACGCCGGGCCGCCGTGGATGGCGAGCGTCTGGAGATGGCCTACTACGCGGAGTCGCGGGACGAGCTGACTCACCGCATGGTGGACCCGTGGGCCGTGTTCGTCCGGGACGGGCACTGGTACCTCGACGGTTGGTGCCACCTGGCGGCGGGACGCCGGCTGTTCCGTGTGGACCGGGTCCGGGCGGCCCGGCCGGCCGGGGAGCGGGGGCCAGCCGACGCGGGGCGAGCGGGAGCCGGTGAGCCGGGGCCCGCCGGGTCGCCGGGCTCGCCCGGCCCCGGTGCTCCGCCCGAGCACCCGGCCCGGCCCCATCCCGTCCCGGGCGACTCGGTCTCGGGGCGTGCGGTTCGGCTGCCGGTCCCGGAGGCCTTCGTGCCCGGTCCCGAGACCCGGGCGGTCACGCTGAGCCTGCCTCCCGATGGCCGGTGGGTCGTCGAGAGCTATCCCGCCCAGGGGGTCGAGGAGCTCCCCGACGGGCGCTGGAGGATAGTCCTGCCGGTGGGTGGCCGGGCCTGGCTCGAGCGGCTCCTCCTCAGGCTCGGCCCCGATGCCGAGGTGCTGGACCCTCCCGACCTGGCCGACGCCGGCCGCCGGGCTGCCGGCCGCATCCTGGCCCGCTACGGCTGAGGGGCCGGGGCGCCGGATCCCTCAGATGCTGTTGCCGACCGCGATGCGAGCACCAGCCGCCTGACCGCCCCGACCGGGTGCGAGCGATGGCGCGAAGTCGCCGAGGAGCAGGGCCAGGCGGTGAGTGGCTCTGGCGTCGGACAGGTTGTAGGCGATGAGCTCCTCTCTCGTGAGGGCGAGCATCCTGGTCCTGTCGACCTCGACCACCTCGATCCCGTGGGCCCGGGCCACGGCCTTGAGGCCGCACGAGAGCCCCCGGGCCTTGGCCCATGGCCGCCATGCCGGCGCGATGTCCAGGTGCTCGTGGTGGCCGAAGCGTGCCGCGTAACGTTCGTCAGTCGTTGCTGGGACGGGCTCGGGGCCCTGCGGCGGCGCGGGCTCGAGGATGAGGGACAGCTCCAGGCCGGCGCCCAGGGTGTCGGCCCGGCGTCGCAGCATCGGGCAGTCGAAGCGCCCGGATCCCCAGCCGACCACGAGGGAAGCCGGCCGGCGGGACAGCCAGGCTTGCAGCGACCCGATGAGCCCGGCCTCGTCCGGCCCGGCGAAGACGGCCTGGTCCGCCTCCGATGCGAACACGGCGATCGAGAGGATCCGGTCGAGGCCGGTGTCGAGGCCGGTCGTCTCGATGTCCAGGCCGATCAGGGCGCCGGATCTCAGGTCGGGTCCCACCCCGCAGAACCTACGCCGCGGGTGTGACGGGGCCGGGGATGGGTGCTTCGCCGAACTTGTGGCGTTCAGCGGTCAATTTGACCCGAAATCGCCACAAGTACGACCGGGGACCCCCTTCGGCACGGGCTGGAAGACATGAAACAGCATGAGATAGCCTCACAGGGTGCCAAGGTCCCGCCCGAGGTCGCCATGAGGATTGCCAAGCTGGCGGCAGGGAGCCAGCGCTACTACCTGGCGACGGTCGCGGCCGGGGAGGAGGACCACCGCCCTGCCGGGCTGGAGCCCGACGGGAGCTGGCTGGGGCTGGCGTCGGGCCCCCTCGGTCTCAGCGGGCCGGTGCAGGCGCCCGGGCTCGATGCCGTCCTGGGCGGTGCCCACCCCGGAACGGGCGAGCGGCTCAACCCGGCCCAGGACCGGGTGCGCGTGGTCGGGTTCGACCTCACGTTCGCCGCCCCCAAGTCCGTCTCGGTCGTCTTCGGCGTGGCCGGGGAGCGGGTGGCGGCAGCGGTCGCGGCCGGCCACGAGGCGGCCGTCACCGATGCTCTCGGGTACCTGGAGCGGGCTGCGGTCACAGCCAGGCGCCGTGGTGACGGCCGGCGGTGGTCGGTACCCACCAGCGGGGTGGTGGCCGCGGGCTTCTTGCACCGCACCAGCCGCGCCGCGGATCCCCACCTGCACACCCACGTGCTGGTCGCGAACCTCGTCGAGGGGGACGACGGGCGATGGACGGCAATGGACGGGAGGGGCCTCTACGCCCATGCCTGCACAGCCGGCTATCTCTACCAGGCGCGCCTGCGCCTGGAGCTGACCGAGCGGCTGGGGCTCGCCTTCGGCCCCGTCGCCAACGGAGTGGCCAACGTCGAGGGGGTCCAGGCCCCCGTCCTGGCCCATTTCTCCCAGCGTCGCCTCCAGGTCGAAGGCCAGCTTGCCGCTCTCGGCGCTGCCAGCCCCCGTGCCGCCCAGGTCGCGGCCCTGGCAACCCGCCCGCCCAAGGACGCCAGCCGGACGATCGAGAGCCTCCGCCAGGAGTGGCAGGACCGAGCGGAGGGTCTGGGGCTCCGCGCGACGGCGGTCGAGTCGCTCCTTCACCGGGCCGTTCCTGGGCCGGTCGCGGCCCCGCCCGAGCTGGCCCCGCCTGAGCTGGCCCCGCCCGAGCTGGCCTCCGAGCTGCTGGGTCCCGGCGGCCTCGCTGACGTCACCGGCAGCTTCGGGCGGCGGGATCTGCTCCGATGGGTGGCCCAACGGCTGGGACGGGGTGCGCAGGTGGCCGAGATCGAGCGCCTGGCCGACCAGGTGGTCGCTTCCGGCGCCGTGGTGGAGCGGCCGCCCGGGGCGGCGCTGGCGGAGGAGAGATGGAGGGACCGCCACGGGCGGGCGATGGGCTCGGGGGTGGCGGAGCCGAGGTGGACGCCCGTGGCGTGGGCCGACGCCGAGCGTGTCCTCGGTCTGGAGGCTGGCCGCCGTGCCGGGACCGGTCTCGGGCTGGCCGGCGCCGAGGAGCTGGCTCTGGTCATCGCCGAGCGGCCCTGGCTGGACCCGGCCCAGGTGGATGCGGTTCGGCGGCTGACCACCTCGGGAGCCGGCTTGGAGCTGGTCCGGGCCGGGCCAGGCCCGGTGACCGGCGATGTCCTGGAGGCGGCCAGGGTCGCCTGGGAGCGCTCGGGGAGCCGGGTGCTCGGCCTGGCCACCAGCCGGGCCGAGGCGGCCCGCCTGGAGGCGGTCACCGGCATCCTGGCGACGGTCCCGCCGCGTGGGCCGCCTGGTCCAGACGGGCGGGACGGCGCCGGCGGGAACCGACCCGGCGTCATCGTGGTGACTCGGGCCGACGAGTGGGGCGTGCGTCAGCTGGCGGATCTGGCGTGCCGGCACGAGGGGGCCAAGATCGTCCTTGTCGCCGATCCTTGCCGGCGGGGCCCGGGAGCGGAGGCGCTGGCTGCCGTTGCACGCGCCGTCGAACCGGTCGTGGTGCCCGAGCGCCTCGGCCCGCAGCGCGTCGAGCTCGAGCGCTTTGGCCCTGAGCGCCTGGGACAGGAGCGCCTGGGACAGGAGCGAGCGGGAGCGGTGCGACTCGGGCTGGGCCGGAGTCGCGGTGACCTGACGACGGCCGGCGCGGGGAGGGGCGAGCAGGGCCGGGAACCCGGGCAGGAAAGGTGGGGGGCGGGGACAGACCTGCTGGTCGGGACAGACCTGGTGGCGGGGGCAGACCTGGTGGCGGGGGCAGACCGGGGGGCGGGGACAGACCTGGGGACGGGGACAGGGGCGGCCGGTCCGGGACGGGCCGTGGCCGTGGCCGTGGCCGTGGACGATCGACGCACCGTCGTAGTGGGCGCGACGCCCCACGACCTCCGCCGGGCGTTGGTGGACGAGTGGTGGGAGGCTCGGCAGCGAGGCGAGGCGGTCGTGATGGTGGCGCCGGGGCGCGACGAGGCCGAGGCCCTCAACCGCGCAGTGCGCTCCCGACTGGCCCAGGCCGGCGAGCTGGGCGAGCCGGTCCGGGGCGGCCTGGTCGAGCTCGCGTCGGGGGACCACGTGCTGGTGCGCTGGAGCCGGGCCGGCTCGGGCCTGGAGCCCCATGCGGCGGCGACGGTCGTCGGGCTCGCGGCGGGGGGCCGGGACCTGGTGGTGCGGACCGATGCCGGGCGGGAGGCGGCCCTGCCGCTCGGCTCGTTGCGCCCCGGGCAGATCGTCCACGCCTATGCGCTGGCTGGGGCAGACGCCGGTCACCGTGGCGGGGGGCGGACGTTGGTCCTCGGGGGCCCGGATGTCCTCGGGGACGCGAACCTCCGGTCCCCGGAGGGCCTCGCGCCGAGCGGCCCCGTCCACGACGCCATGGCCCGGACCCCGGAGGGCCTCGCGCCGAGCGGCCCCGTCCACGACGCCATGGCCCGGAGCCCGGAGGACCGCCCGGAGCCGACTGGGGGTACCGAGGTCGCCCGTGCTGAGGGGCGGGAGCGGCTGGCGTTCTTCGTGCTCGACGCGGGTCCGCTCGTGCCGGGCCCGGACCGGGCTCCGCCGGACCGCTTGGCCGCCCTCGCTCCTCCGTCCGAGCGCGGCCACGGCCACGCGGGGGGGCGCCCCCGGTCCCTGGTGGAGATCGGGCCGGAGCTGGAGCGGCTCCGGGCCGAGCTCACCACCGGGCTGCCTGTCGACCCGGCTCCGGCCCGGCGGGCCCTGGCCGAGGAGGGTGAGGCCGTCCGGGCCGGCCTGGCCCGATCTCGTGCGCTCGGTGCGGGCGACCTCCTGCGGCGATGGGAGGAACGGGGCGCCGCCCTGACGGCCCGCCGGGCCGCCGTCGACGTCGCCACCGGGGCACGTGAGGAGTGGATCCGCGACCATCGGGGCGAGCTGGCCCGATACGCCCGACTGGCGGACGAGGTGTCGTCCAGGCGCCACCTCCTCGGCCGCGTCGCCGAGGTGGCGCCCCCGGCGCCGGTGCTGGCGCTGCTCGGGCCCCGGCCGGCCGATCGGGCCGACCGGGCCCTGTGGCGGGAGGCGGCCGGAACGGTGCAGGGGTTCCTCGAGAGGTGGGGCACGCCCGAGGTGGGCCGCATGCCCGAGGTGGGCCGCACGCCCGAGCTCGGCCGCACGCCGGAGCTGGCCGCCGCCCACGAGGCCGGTCGCGTGCTCGATGGGGCCGAGGCGACCAGGCGCAGCCTGGAGAGGGGTCGGCTGGAGCGGGTGGTGGCCGACCTCCAGCGCCAGCTGGGGCTGGAGCGGGGCATGGAGCGGGAGCTCGGGATCGGCCTCGGCATCGGGCGCTGAGCGGGAGTGGGCACAGGGGCCGAGCGCGCCCTCTGCTGTTTCGAAGATCGCGGGGGCGAGATACCCTGAGCTGGACCGCCGAGACAGGGGGAGCGGGATGAAGGTTGCGCTGACCGTCGGTGACTTCCTGGAGCGGGCCGCATTCGTGGCCCCGGAGCGGGTGGCCCTGGTGGACGAGCCCGGGGCGCCCGGCTCGTTCGGGCGCCTCACCTACGCCGAGCTCCACGGCCGGGCCCGGGGCATGGCGGCCGCGCTCGACGGCATGGGGGTGGGACAGGGCGAGCGGGTGGCGCTGGTCAGCCCGAACTCCGGGCGCTTCGTCGTCTCGTACTTCGGCGTGAGCGGGTTCGGCCGGGTGCTGGTGCCGGTCAACTACCGGCTCAACGCCGAAGAGGTCTCCTACATCGTCGAGCACTCGGGGGCGGCCGTGCTCCTCGTCGACCCCGAGCTGGAGGTGGCCCTGGCCGGCGTCCAGGCCAAGGAGAGGATCGTCCTCGACGGCCGGGCGGACGCCGAGCTCTTCGCCGAGCTGCCGGCGGGCTCCCCGGGGCCGGCCCGCTGGGAGCCCGACGAGGACGCCACCGCCAGCATCAACTACACGTCGGGCACCACGGCCCGGCCGAAGGGCGTCCAGCTCACGCACCGGAACTGCTGGCTCAACGCCACGGTCTTCGGCTGGCACACCACCGTCACGGACCGGGACGTGCTCCTGCACACGCTGCCCATGTTCCACTGCAACGGCTGGGGCATGCCCTACGCCGTCACCGGCATGGCCGGCCGCCACGTCGTGCTCCGCAAGGTCGACGGGGAGGAGATCCTGCGGCGCGTGGAGTCCGAGGGGGTCACGCTCCTGTGCGGGTCCCCTTCAGTGGTGGCCGCCGCCCTGGACGCCGGCGCCGCCCGCCGCGGCCGGGGGGAGCCCGTGCCGGGCCGGGCCACGGGCCGAGACGTCCGCATCGTGGTGGCGGGGGCCCCGCCGCCGTCACGGGCCATCGAGCGGGTCGAGACCGAGCTGGGCTGGGAGTTCATCCAGATCTACGGCCTGACCGAGACGGCGCCGCTGCTCACGATCAACCGGGCTCCGATCGAGTACGACGGGCTGGACCCGGCGGAGCGGTCCCGCCGCCTCTCCAGGGCGGGCGTGCCGGCCGTGGGCGTCAAGGTGAGGACCGACGCCGACGGCGAGGCCCTGACGCGGACCAACCACGTGTTCGCCGGGTACTGGCGCCAGCCGGAGGAGACAGCCGAGGTGGTGAAGGACGGGTGGTTCCGCACCGGTGACGGCGGCTACATGGACGGCCCCTACCTCGTAATCGCGGACCGCAAGAAGGACGTCATCATCTCGGGCGGGGAGAACGTCTCGTCCATCGAGGTCGAGGACTGCCTGTACCAGCACGAGGCGGTGGCCGAGGCCGCCGTCATCGGGGTCCCCGACGAGCGCTGGGGGGAGACGGTCAAGGCCCTGGTCGTCCCCCGGCCGGGAGTGGGGGTGACAGAGGCCGAGCTGATCGAGCACTGCCGGGCCAGGATGTCCCACTACAAGTGCCCGACCTCCGTCGAGCTCCGGGACAGCCTGCCGCGCACGGCCACGGGCAAGATGCAGAAGTTCAAGCTCCGGGCTCCCTACTGGGAGGGCAGGGAGCGCTCCGTCAACTGACCCGGTCGGTCCCGGCGGGGCCGGCGAGCCGGCGCGGCGCCGGGCCGTCGCCCAGCCGGCGCCGGGCCGTCGCCTAGGCCCTGAGCCGGACGAGGGTCCGACCTCGGGCCCGCCCTGCCAGGATGGCGTCCAGCACCGGCTCGAGGCCGTCCAGGCCGACCTCCCCGGCAGCCAGGTCGTCCATGTCCGGGGGGCGGAGGTCTGTTGCGAGACGCTCCCACACGGCCCGGCGGCCGGCGATCGGGAGCTGAACGGAGTCGACCCCGAGCAGGGCGACGCCCCGCAGTACGAACGGGAAGACGGTGGTGGCGAGGGCGGCGCCGCCGGTGAGCCCGCTGGCCGCCACCGCCGCCCCGTATCGCAGGGTGCGGAGCACGGAGGCGAGGGTCGTGCCGCCGACGCAGTCCACGGCGCCGGCCCAGCGCTCCTTCTCCAGCGGCCGCCCGCTCTCGGCAGCCAGCTCCTGCCTGTCGATGACGGTTGCGGCCCCGTGGCGCCGCAGCCACTCCGCCTCGGCGGGCTTGCCGGTGCTGGCCACGACCTCGTAGCCGCGGGCGGCCAGGATGGCGATCGCGATGCTGCCCACCCCGCCGGAGGCGCCTGTCACGAGGACCGGCCCGGCCCCTGGCACCAGGCCCTGTCGCTCCAGATGGTCGACGGACAGGGCAGCAGTGAACCCGGCCGTCCCGATGATCATGGCCTCGCGGGCCGTCAACCCCTCGGGCAGGGGGACGACCCAGTCGTGGGGCACCCGGGCGTACGCAGCGAATCCGCCATGGTGCGCCACCCCGAGGTCGTAGCCGTGGACGACCACCTCGGCACCGGTGGGCACCTCGGGGCTGGTGCTGCCCACCACGCGGCCGGCCAGGTCGACGCCGGGCACCAGGGGGGAGATGCGGGCCACCTGGCCGGTGGGGACGGTGGCCAGGGCGTCCTTGTAGTTGACGCTCGACCAGGCCACCTCGACGAGGACGTCGCCCGCGGGCAGGTCGCCCGGTTCGAGATCCTTCACCCCCCGCTCGACGTTGTCGCCCCGGCGATCGGCGAGGAACGCCGGGAAGGGGTGGCCGGGGACGGGATCGGTCATCGGGAGCCTCCGCTTTCGCTGGTCGGGCTGGATCTGACGGCGGGCAGGTCGCGTCTGGCAGTGGCGTGCACGGCTCAGCTGTGGCACACCAGGCCTGGCTTGGGGACGGTCAGGTCGATCAGGTAGGCGTCGACGGCCTGGCGCACGCACGCGCTGTCGCCGTACGCAGTGTGGCCCACGCCCACGTGGGTGACGAGCACGGCCGAGGACAGCTGGTGGGCGAGGGCCTGGGCCCACGCGTACGGGGTGGCGGGGTCGGCGGTCGTCCCCACCACCACGATGGGGGGCGCTCCCTTGGCGGTGAGCGGGTGAGGGTGGCCGGTGGGCGGGACGGGCCAGTAGGCGCAGGTGAGGGCGGAGTAGGCCTCCAGGACCCCGAACACGGGAGCGGCTCGGGCGAAGCGGGCGGCGTCGGCACGGTACGTGGCGAGGTCGGTGGGGGAGGGGCGGTCGACGCAGTTGATGGCGGTGTTGGCGGCCAGCTCGTTGGAGTAGGTGCCGTTCGGCTGGCGCTGGGTGTACGCGTCGGACAGGGACAGCAGGATGTAGCCGTCGCCCTGGAGGACCTGGGCCAGGCCGGCGGCCAGGACGGGCCAGGTGCTCTCGCTGTAGAGGGCGGCGATGATGCCGAGGTAGCCCTCGCCGGGGCCGAGCGTGCGGGCGGAGCCGGGCCCGGTGGGAAGGGGGGGGCCGGACCGGATGCGGGCCAGGGCCCGGTCGAAGGCGGCCCCAGCGCTGCTCCCGGCTGGGCTGGCGCTGCTCCCGGCTGGGCTGGCGCTGCTCCCGGCGGCGGCGCCCAGGAGGGGGCAGCTGGGATCGCTCTGGCAGTGGGCGAGAAAGTCGTGGAGGTCGAGCTCGAATCCCTTGGCCTGCTGGAGGTCGAGCTGCTCGGTGGTGAGCGTCGGGTCCAGGGCCCCGTCCAGTGCCATGGCTCGGACGTGGGTCGGGAAGAGGTTGGCGTAGGTGGCTCCCAGGAACGTCCCGTAGGAGAAGCCCAGGTAGCTCAGCTTGGCATCGTGCAGGGCAGCCCGGATGCGGTCCATGTCCCTGGCGGCGTCCACCGTCGCCACCCGCGCGAGGAGGGCCTTGCCGCTCCTGGCCGCGCAGTCCTTCGCGAGCTCGCGGCTGGCTGCCACCAGGGCCTGGACGCCGCTCGCTGTCGACGGCGCCGGCTCCAGGTCGATGTAGCTCGCGAGCGCCTGGCCGTTCTCGCAGCGAACCGGGTCGCTCCGGCCCACGCCTCTCGGGTCGAAGCCGACGATGTCGAAGTGGGCTCTCAGCGCCGGAGAGAAGAGGCTGGACTGCTGGCGTACGAAGTCGACTCCCGACGCTCCCGGACCGCCCGGGTTGACGAGGAGGTCGCCCACCCTATGAGCGGGATCGCTGGCAGGCAGGCGGACGAGGGCGAGGTCGACGGTCCCCGCCTTCGGGTTGGCGTAGTCGAGCGGGACCGGCAGCGTCGCGCACTGGAAGGACCCCCCACAGCCGTGCCACGACAGGGCGGTCGTGGAGGGCGAGGCCGTCGAGGCCGAGGGGGTCGGGGACGAGGAGGGCGCCGGCGCCCCGCTGGTCGAGGTGGAGCCGGCGGTGGCGGCGGGCGAAGAGGGGGCGTGGGCATGGCCGCGAGCGGTGGCGCCAGGGGGGTGCCCACCCCCCGAGCAGGAGGCGGCTCCGAGGGCCAGGGCGACCGATGCCGCCGCGGCGATGAGCGCCGGATGCCCCTGGACGCGTCGCCACGGCTGCCCCGAGGAGCTCAATATCCCGCGACCACGTCGACCCGGTTGGCCAGGGGCCGGCCCTCGACCCAGGCCCGGAGCTGATCGGCGAACAGACCTCCCATGCGGTCGAGCACCCGGGGCGAGGACCATGTGTGGTGTGGGACCACCAGGACGTTGGGCCGGCCCCAGAGCGGGTGACCGGCCGGCAGGGGCTCCTCCACGAATGCATCCAGAACGGCGCCCCCGATCTCGCCGGCGTCCAGGGCTCGGGTCAGGGCCTGCTCGTCGACGATGGCCCCCCGGGCCACGTTGACCAGCCAGGCGGTGGGCTTCATGGCGGCCAGGGCGGCGGCGTCGATCATGCCCGTGGTCTCGGGCGTGAGGGGCAGGGCGCAGACCACGAAGTCCGCCTCTCCCAGGTGGTCACGCCAGTCGGCAGAAGCCACCAGGCGGGCGACCCCCGGTGGCGGGGCGGGGCGGTGGGCGCGGGTCACCCCGCGGATCTCGACGCCTAGCGGCGCGAGCATGGTCGCAGCCAAGGCGCCCACAGAGCCGAGGCCGAGGACGAGGGCCACGGCACCGTCCAGCTCGGCCAGCTGGGAGCTAGGGTCCCAGATCCCGGCGTCGGACTGGCGCACGAAGTGCGGGAGTTGCTTGGCTGCGGCGAGCACGGAGAGGACCACCCACTCTGCCATGGGCCGTGTGTAGTTGCCCACGCCGTTGGTGATGATCACCCCCCTCCGCGCCA
>JBOGGR010000040.1:0-3895 GCA_050744025.1 Acidimicrobiales bacterium | reverse complement strand
GCCCTGGATCGCCCGGGCCCCGGCCCGCGGCCGGCGCTCACACGGTCCTCACATGGGGCCGGCCGTAGGCTCGTGGCCGTGCGCGTGCTCGTGGTCGAGGACGACGTCAGGATGGCCGGCCTCCTGAAGCGGGGCCTCGAGGAGGAGGGCCACGCCGTCGACATGGCCCCCGACGGGCCGTCGGCCGTCTGGATGGGGACTGAGAACGACTACGCCGCCATCGTCCTCGACGTCATGCTCCCCGGCCTCGACGGCTTCGAGGTGTGCCGCCGGCTCCGGGAGGCCGAGAGGTGGGCGCCCATCGTCATCCTCACCGCCCGGGCCGAGATCGAGGACCGGGTCGAGGGGCTCGACGCCGGCGCCGACGACTACCTGGCCAAGCCGTTCAGCTTCGCCGAGCTGTCCGCCCGCGTCCGGGCCCTGGTCCGGCGGGGCCAGCGGGAGCGGCCGGCCGTCCTGCTCGTCGGGGACCTCCGCCTCGACCCGGCCCAGCGCCGCGTCTGGCGGGCGGGGACGGAGCTCGGGCTCTCGGCCAAGGAGTTCTCCCTGCTGGAGCTGTTCATGCGCTACCCGGGCGCGGTCCTCACCAGGACCCGCATCCTCGAGCACGTGTGGGACTTCGCCTACGACGGCACGTCCAACGTCGTCGACCAGTACGTGGCCTACCTGCGCCGCAAGATCGACCGCCCCTTCGGCCGGAGCGACCTCGAGACCGTGAGAGGCGTCGGCTACCGGCTGCGGGAGCCCCCGGGCGGCCCGGCGGGAGAGGCCGGCGCCGGGGAGGGGGCGGGGGCCGGGGAGGGGGTCGGCGCCGGGGAGGGGACCAGGGCCGGGGAGGGGACCAGGGCCGGGGAGCCGGACCGGGGCTCGGCCCAGCCGGTGGGCTGAGCGGTGCCCATCCGGGTCCGCCTGGCGCTGCTGTTCGCAGCCGGGGCGGCCCTGCTCGTAGCCGCCGGCGGGATCGTCTTCACGATCGAGCTGTCGGCCGGCCTCCACAGCTCCCTCCTGTCCTCGCTCCAGACCCAGGCCGCCGCCGTCGCCCAGTCCCTGCCCGACGCCGGCGCCCCGGCCGGGCCCGGCTCCGGGGAGGCCGGGAGCGCCGGGAGCGCCGGGGCCGCCGACTCCGCGTCCCCGTCCGGGCGCCAGGTGGGGAGCGGGGCGGGGAAGGTGGCGGGGGGCGGGGCTGGCGGCACCAACGCCGGGCCGGGCGGCGCCGGTGACAACGACGAGCCCCTCAGCCAGGTGCTGAGCCGGTCGGGCCGGGTGCTCGAGGCCACTGGCGGCCCGGCCGCCTCTACCCCGCTGCTGGACCCGGCCCAGAGGGCCGCCGCCCAGGAGGCGCCGGTGACGTTCCAGCGGACCGTTCCCCCGGACGCGAGCCCGTTCCTCGTCCTCGCCACGCCGGCGGGAGGGGCACGGGCAGGTGCGGTGGTCGTCGTGGCCGCCTCGCTCGACCTCGCCAACCAGTCGGTGCACCGGGTGGTGGTGGCCCTTGCCGTCGGGGGGCCCCTCGCCGTCCTCTTGGCCGGCCTCGGGGCCTGGGTCCTGGCCGGCGCCGCCCTGGCCCCCGTCGAGAGGATGCGCCGGCAGGCGGCCGAGATCTCGGAGCGGGACCGCGACGCCAGCCTGGTCGTGCCAGGGACGAGGGACGAGGTGGCCTCGCTGGCCCTCACCCTCAACCAGCTCCTGGACCGGCTGCAGGGCGCGCTCAGCCGGCAGCGGGGCTTCGTGGCGGCGGCCGGCCACGAGCTCCGGACCCCGCTCGCCATCCTTCGGGCCGAGCTGGAGCTGGCCAGCCGCCGGGGCCGCTCCCGGGACGAGCTGGCTGCCGCCGTTGCCAGCGCAGGCGAGGAGACCGAGCGCCTGGTCCGGCTGGCCGAGGACCTCCTCCTCCTGGCCCGGAGCGACGAGGCCGCGCCGATGGTGAGGCCCGTCCCCCAGGACCTGGTGTCGGTGGTGAGCCGTTCGGCTGAGGCGTTCGGCGACCGTGCCGGCGGCGCCGGCGTGGAGCTGGTGCTCCGGTCGCCCGACTCCGTGGTCGTGCCGCTGGACGAGGCCAGGATGCGCCAGGTGGTCGACAACCTCCTCGACAACGCCCTGCGGTTCGCTCCTCGGGGGTCCGCCGTGGACCTGACCGTGAGGACCGGGGGGGCGGCCGGGGGCCCGGAGGGGAGGCCGGCGGCCGTCGTCGAGGTCGGCGACCGGGGTCCTGGCTTCCCCGACGACTTCCTGCCCCACGCCTTCGAGCGGTTCCGCCGCCCCGATCAGGACCGGGGCCGGGACCACGGAGGGGCCGGGCTGGGGCTGTCCATCGTCCAGGCCCTGGTCGAGGCCCACGGGGGGCGGGTGACGGTCACGAACCGCCCCGGGGGAGGGGCGCTGGCGGCCGTGTCGCTGCCCTGCGGCCCCCTCCCCGGCCCGTCTGCACCGGCCGCCGGCGGACGGCTCCGGCACCGGGCCCGTCCGTGAGAGCCGCCGGCGGACGGCTCCGGCACCGGGCCCGTCCGTGAGAGCCGCTAGCCTGCGCCGGCTCCGGCACCGGCCCCTCCGTGAGAGCCGCTAGCCTGCGCCCGAGCATGACTGCCGTGCGCCCGCCTTCCGGTTCCCCGGCCCGTCCGGCCAGGGGTGGGCTGGCCCGGGGTGGGCTGGCCCGGGGTGGGCTGGCCCGGGGTGTCGGCATCCTCCACCAGCGCCGCGTGTGGACCAGGCGGGCGGTGAGCTGGGACCACGCCGACAACCCGTCGCTGGACCGGGTGGTGGCCGCGATCCTCGCGCTGGCCGGCTGCCACGCCGGGATGTCGGCGGTCGACCTGGGCGCCGGCTCGGGCCAGCTCACGATCCCCCTGGCTCGCAGGGTCGGCCACGTCCTGGCCCTGGACATAAGTCCCGCCATGGTCGACCTGCTCCGGGCGAACGCCGCCAGCGCCGGCGTCACCAACATCGAGACCCGGGTCGGGCCGATCGAGGGCATCGACCTCCCCCCGGCCAGCGTGGACCTGGTCGTCTCCAACTACGCCCTGCACCACCTGCGGGACCCGGACAAGGCTCGGGCCGTCAGGACCGCCGTCACCTGGCTGCGCCCGGACGGCCGGGTCGTCATCGGCGACATGATGTTCGGGCGGGGGGCCAGCGCCCGGGACCGGGCCATCATCGCCTCCAAGGCCACGTCGCTCCTCCGAAGGGGCCCAGGGGGCTGGTGGCGGGTGGGGAAGAACGCCGTCCGCTTCCTGGCCCGGGTCCAGGAGCGGCCCCTTGCTGTCGGGCGCTGGGTGGAGCTCCTGCTCGAAGCCGGCCTGTCCCCGGTTTCGGCGGCCCCGGTCGTGGCCGAGGCTGCCATCGTGTCCGGCACCCTCCCGCCCGCCGATCCTGCCCCGCCGGGGATGTGACTGCCCGCACGCGCCACTCACGCTGCTCACACCCTCCGGGATGCATGCTGGAGGGGCGATGAAGAGCGACATCGGCGAACGGGCCGCGCCGCCGGACGCCCCTCCGGGCGCTCCCCTGCCCCGGTCGGCTGCCGGCAGTCGCCCCGGGGAGGGAGCCGCCCGGGCTCGGCCGTCGCATCGGGCGCCGCGCCGGCCGACTCGGGGCCGCATCTGGCTCCGCCGCCTGGCCGTGCTGGTCGTGCTGGCTCTCATCCCCGTGGGCTGGTCCTATGGGCACGCCCTGACTGCACCGGGCAGCGCCGGCCCCGGGGTCCGCACCGTCGAGTGGGTCCGCAGCCACGGCGGGGCCGGCCTCGTGGCCGCCGCCGAGGACTACTGGTACTCCCACCACCCGCCTCCCAAGGGGGGTAAGCCGCCGCCCGGGTACATACCGCCGCCGGCCCAGGCGGGCACCTCCACCCGGTCCGCCGGGCCGGCCACCTCAGCCGCTGGCGCAGCGGCCGCCGGCG
>JBOGGR010000039.1:0-3040 GCA_050744025.1 Acidimicrobiales bacterium | reverse complement strand
GCCCCCACCCGGGGGGGGGCGACCGCGCAGCCCTCCGCCTTCGCCCCCGCCTCGGCCCCCGCCCCCGCCTCGGCCACATGGTCCCGCCCGGCCGGGTCGGGGCCGTGGCCGCCGTCGCCGCGGCGGTGATCATCGCCGGCTCGGCCCTGGCCGTGGCGGACCTGGGTGCCCACCGGGCCGACCAGCGCTTCGCCTTCAGCCAGCTGTGGATGCTCCCGGCTGGGAAGGGCCAGGCCCAGGTCGTGGACCTCGGCATCCTCAGCCACGAGCGAACGGCGCGCTCCTACCGCCTCGTGGTGGAGGCCGGGGGGCACACCCTGCGAAGCTGGCCCTCGATCCGGCTGCGGCCCGGCCAGCAGTGGGAGGCGTCGGCCGTCGTCCCCGCCTTTGTGGGTAGGTCAGAGGAGATCAGCGCTGTGCTGTACCTGGCCGGGAGGGCGGGTCCGTACCGGCACGTGGACGTTCCCCCCGGGACGGTGGGGTGAGCGGTCCTGCCGCCCGCCGCCGGCCTGTCGACGTCCTCGTCCTGCGTTGCGCGTCCACCCCCGGCCATCGGTCGAGCGAGGCCGAGCTGTGCTCGGGGCTGCGGTCCGTCGGGGTGGACGTGGCGAGCACCACGGCCCGCTACGGCCTGCTGGGACGCCTCCGGGTGGCTCAGCCGCTCATCGACCTCATCGAGGCGGTGGCCCTGAGGCAGGCCACCACCCGGGCCATGCGGACCGTGGCGCCCCGGGCGATCATCTACCCGACCACCCTCTCCACGATCTTCGAGCCCGCTTCCCGGCTGCGCATCGGCGCGGTCCGCTTCGATGCCCTGGCCAGGGACAACCGCCGGGCCAGGCGCAACATCCTCCAGAGGCAGCTCGAACGGCGCAGCCTGGCCCTGGCCAAGCTCCTCCTCCCGTGGGGTGCCCGGTCCATCCCCCTGGCGCTGCCCGGGCATGCCGGCCCCCCCGCACTCGTCCTGCCTCCCCCCGTGGAGGGAGCCGGCTTCTCCGCCGGCCTCCCCGCTCGCCCCCCTGCCGGGGGAGCAGTGCAGGAGCCGGCGGAGGGGCGGGCGGAGGAGCCAGTAGGGGGACCGGAAGGGGAGCCGGCGGACGCGGCCGGGTGCGGGCCAGGAGCACGTGACCCCGTCGTGGTCTGCTACGCCGGCAACCCGGCCAAGAAGGGCCTGGACCTGGTCGTCGGGGCCTGGTGGCGGGCCTCCCCACCGCCGAGGTGGAGGCTCGTCGTGACCGGGATCGACGGAAGGGCGGGCGACCGCTACCTGAGGCGCCACGGCCTGGCCCGGCCAGCGGCCCTCTCCTGGCGAGGCCCGGTGGCCCCTGACGAGCACCGTCGGCTCCTGTCCGAGGCGGAGGTCGTGGTCGCGGCGTCACGCTACGAGGACTTCGGCATCTCCCAGCTGGAGGCCCTGGCGGCCGGCGCCGTGCTCGTGACGGTGCCGTCCGGAGGGCCCTTCGAGGCCCTCGGCCTGGCTCGTCAGCTCTCCCCGGGCCTCGTTGCCACGGCGATCTCGGCCGACGGCCTGGCCCTGGCGCTGCGACGCGCCCTGGCCATGACCGGCGCCGAGCGGGGCGCCTACCGTGCCCGCGCAGCCCAGCTCGTCAGCGGCTACTCCCGCGACGCCTTCTTGGAGCGCCTGCAAAGAGAGGTCCTTCCCACTCTCCTCGGCGAGGGCGGTGTCCCTGGCGGGTGGACCAGGGGGCGCCGGCGGGGGGCGGGCCGCGGGCCGGCGGGGGCATGACCGCGCCCGCCTTCTTCGTCGTCGGCGCGCCCAAGTGCGGCACGTCGTCGCTCACCGCCTACCTGTCCCAGCACAGCGACGTCTACCTGCCGGATCGCAAGGACGTCCCCTACTTCGGCTCGGACCTCGACCACAGGCTCGGTGACGGGCCGGAGACGCTCCAGACCTATCTCGGGCGCTTTGCCGCCGCCCGGCCCGGACAGCTCGCCGGGGAGGCGTCTGTGTGGTACCTCTACTCGACCCGGGCGGCTGCGGAGATCGCAGCCTTCGAGCCGAGAGCCAGGGTCGTGGCTATGTTCCGGGACCCGGTCGAGGTGCTCTACTCGCTCCACAGCCACCTGCTCTTCATGGGGGACGAGGACATCGTCGCCTTCGAGGAGGCCCTGGCCACCGAGGACGACCGCCGAGCCGGAGGTCGGCTCCCTCCGGCGACCAGGTTCGCCGCCGGGCTCCTCTACCGCCGGGTGGTCCGCTTCGCCGAGCAGCTCGAGCGGTACCTCGACGTTCTCGGGCCCGACCGGGTCCACGTGGTGGTGTTCGACGACCTGCAACAAGACCCTGGCGCCGTGGCCCGCCGGGTCTTCGAGTTCCTCGGCCTCGCCCCCGAGACGCCGGGCGACCTGAGGGTGGTGAACGCCAACAAGGTCCCCCGCAGCCGCATGGCCCACGCGTTCTTCCAGCGACCCCCGGCCGGCCTGGAAGCTGCGTTCCGGGCCGTCGCCCCCCGTGCCCTCCACGGCCGGGTCCTCCCCTTCTTCAACCGGCTCAACATCGCCCAGCGGCCCCGTTCCCCGATGGCTCCGGAGCTGGCGGCCCGGCTCCGTCTCGAGCTGGCCCCCGAGGTCGCCCGCCTCGGCGCCCTCATCGGGCGGGACCTCAGCCACTGGTCGCGCTGACGGCGGCCCCGACCCCTCCACCCAGGTATCACCCTCGCCTGTGTCGCTGCCCCCTCCTCGCCGAGGTGATAGCGCTTTGTGTCGCAGGACGACCAGAACTGCTATCACCTCCCCCGCCCCGCCGTCTCATCTCGCCCGGCTGCCGGCCGCGCCGGCCCCCGCCCCGCCCGCTGTTGCCAGGTCGCCCGCCCGCCTGCGCGAGGACGGCCACCGGGTCGTGTTCCTCACCCACAACTCGTCGCTCCGGGTGGCCGACTACCGGGACCGGCTGTCGGGACGAACGACGACGCCACGTTCCCGACGGCCGACGGTCCTCTTCCCGGCGCCGGGGCGCTCCTGGCCGCTGTCGCCCGGGCCAGCGGGGCGACGCCGACGGTGGCCGGCAAGCCCTACCAGC
>JBOGGR010000038.1:0-6965 GCA_050744025.1 Acidimicrobiales bacterium | reverse complement strand
CGCCTGCGCCGGCCAGCCCGCCTGCGCCGGCCAGCGGCCGGAGATCTGCGCCGTGGCATCCAGCAGATGCTCCCTCAGCGGAGGCGCAGTGTGGCTCGCAGGGCCCGGTGGTCCGAGCCCAGGGGCGGCAGGACCTCGCCCCCGACCACGTCGATCGCACCGGTCACGAGGAGGTGGTCGATCTGGCTGTGGGGGTGAGGCGCGGGCCACGTCCGCCCGCGGGTCGAGCGGCGCCAGCCGGGCAGGAAGGCCGAGACGACGGGCCCCCACATGTTCATGTCCCCGCCGAGGAGCCCGGGCTGGGTGGCGGCGGGGAGAGCCCGGCGAAGGCGCCCGAGCTGGATGAGGGACCCGTGTGTGAGATGGGACAAGTGAGTGCCGATCACGGCAACCCGGCGGCCACTGGCACCGACGTCCAGGCGGAGGGCCCCCCGCCGGGCGGGGTCGAAGGGCAGCTGGCCCAGGTCGATACGCTCCTCGGCCAACACGGGCAACCGGCTCAGCAGGGTCAGCCCCCAGTCGCCGGCGCCCCGCCCCCCGCCGGCGCCCCGCCCCCCGCCGGCGCCCGGGCTCCGGGGGCAGGTGACGCGGGGGAGGGGGTCGGCCACGCCCCGATTGAGGAACAGCTCGCGCACGGCATAGCCGAGCGTCCGTCCCAGCTCGGCGACCTGTCCCGGCGTCCCGTCGGGCCGCCAGACCTCCTGCAGGATCAGCACGTCGGCGTCGAGACGGCGGCAGGCAGCGAGCAGGTCGTACGGGCGTCCGCGCCGGTCCATGCCCCAGTGGATGTTGAAGGTGGCGACGGTGAGCTCGGCCATGGCCGCCGGCAGCGTAGCCACCGCGGGGCCGGACGGTAGACTCGGTCCAGTCCATTGAATACGGAGGCCCTGTTGACCGACACCGTGGCGACCCCCCGCCCCTCCCGGGAGCTCGACAGCGTCGTCATCCGCTTCGCCGGGGACTCCGGGGACGGGATGCAGCTCACGGGCGACCGGTTCACCAGCGTGAGCGCCGTCTTCGGCAACGACCTGTCCACCTTCCCCAACTTCCCGGCCGAGATCCGCGCTCCTGCCGGGACCCTGGCCGGTGTGTCGGCCTTCCAGGTCCACATCTCCGACCACGACATCCTCACCCCCGGCGACGCCCCCAACGTCCTCGTGGCCATGAACCCGGCTGCGCTGCGGACCAACATCGGGGACCTGCCCAGAGGGGGCAGCCTCATCGTCAACGTCGACGCCTTCGACGAGCGGGCGCTCTCCAAGGCCGGCTACGCGGCCAACCCGCTCACCGACGGCTCCCTCAGCGCCTACAAGGTCTACGAGGTCCCCATGACCAGCCTGACCCTCCAGGCGGCCAAGGAGACCGGGGCCAAGCCGAGGGACGCCGAGCGGTCCAAGAACTTCTTCGCACTCGGGCTGATCTCCTGGATGTACAACCGGCCCACCGAGGCCACCCTGGCCTGGATCGACGAGCGCTTCTCGGCCCAGCCCCTGGTGGCCCAGGCCAACACGCTCGGGTTCAAGGCGGGCTGGAACTTCGGGGAGACGGCCGAGCTGTTCGAGTCCTCCTACGAGGTTCACCCGGCCACCTTGGAGCCGGGCACGTACACCAACGTCACCGGCAACATGGCCCTGGCCTGGGGGCTGGTGGCGGCCGCCCACCTGGCCAAGCTGTCCCTGTTCCTCGGGTCGTACCCCATCACGCCGGCCTCCGACATCCTCCACGAGCTGTCCAAGCGCAAGAACTTCGGCATCCGCACCCTGCAGGCCGAGGACGAGATCGCTGGCGTCGGGGCCGCCCTCGGAGCCTCGTACGGCGGCCAGCTGGGCGTGACGACCACGAGCGGGCCGGGGATCTCCCTCAAGTCCGAGACGATCGGCCTGGCTCTCACGCTGGAGCTGCCCCTCGTGGTGGTCGACGTCCAGCGGGCCGGGCCGTCCACCGGCATGCCCACCAAGCCCGAGCAGGCCGACCTGCTCCAGGTGCTCTACGGGCGCCATGGGGAGTCCCCGATCCCGGTGGTCGCGGCCAAGACGCCATCGCATTGCTTCGACGCGGCCATCGAGGCGTGCCGGATCGCGCTCCGGTACCGAACCCCGGTCGTGCTCATGTCCGACGGCTACCTGGCGAACGGGTCCGAGCCGTGGCGGCTCCCCGACGTGACCTCTCTCCCCGACATCGCCGTCGACTTCGCCACCGAGGCCAACAGGACTGACGCCGACGGCAAGACCGTGTTCTGGCCGTACCTGAGGGACGAGCGCACGCTTGCCCGGCCCTGGGCCCTGCCCGGCACTCCCGGCCTCGAGCACCGCCTCGGCGGCCTGGAGAAGGCCGACGGGTCGGGCAACGTCGAGTACGACCCGGCCAACCACGAGGCAATGGTCCGGCTCCGGGCCGCCAAGGTGGCCGGCATCGCCGCCGACATCGCCCCGGTCGAGGTGGACGATCCCGACGGCCTGGCCGAGCTGCTGGTGCTCGGGTGGGGATCGACCTACGGGGCCATCACCGCGGCGGTTCGCCGCCTGCGGGTGCTGGGTCGCCACGTGGCCCAGGCCCACCTCATCCACCTGAACCCGTTCCCGGCCAACCTGGGAGAGGTGCTGGGCCGCTACCCGAAGATCGTGGTGCCCGAGCTCAACCTGGGTCAGCTGTCCCGACTGGTCCGGGCCGAGTACCTGGTCGACGCCCGCTCGATCACCAAGGTCCAGGGCGTGCCCTTCCGGGCCACCGAGATCGAGGCCGGCATCGTCTCGATCCTGGACGCCGGCCCCGACCGTCCCGGCGCCGACCGCATGGGCGCCAGCCGCCCCGGCGCCGAGAGCGCCGGCCACCCCGACGACAAGGCGGCCCCCCGATGAGCGACACCATGGTCCCGGCCACGACACGCAAGGACTGGACCTCGGACCAGGAGGTCCGCTGGTGCCCGGGGTGCGGGGACTACTCGATCCTGTCCGCCGTCCAGATGCTGCTGCCCGAGCTCGGGGTGCGGCGGGAGAACACCGTGTTCCTCTCCGGTATCGGCTGCGCCGCCCGCTTCCCGTACTACATGAACACCTACGGGATGCACTCGATCCACGGCCGGGCTCCGGCCATCGCCACCGGCCTGGCCGTGTCGCGCCCCGACCTCGACGTGTGGGTCATCAGCGGGGACGGCGACGCCCTCTCCATCGGCGGCAACCACCTGATCCACGCCCTCAGGCGCAACGTCGACCTCACGATCCTGCTGTTCAACAACCAGATCTATGGCCTCACCAAGGGCCAGTACTCACCGACGTCCGAGGTCGGCAAGGTCACGAAGTCCACGCCGTTCGGCTCGCTCGACGCCCCGTTCAACCCGGTCAGCCTGGCCTTGGGGGCCAATGCCAGCTTCGTGGCCCGCACCCACGACATGGACCGCAAGCACATGATGGAGACCTTCCGCCGGGCCCACGACCACCGCGGGGCGGCGTTCGTCGAGATCTACCAGAACTGCAACGTCTTCAACGACGGCGCCTTCGAGCAGGTCACGGGCAAGGACGTGAGGGCGAAGAACCTGATCCCCCTCACCCACGGCCAGCCCGTCCGCTTCGGGGCCGAGCGGGAGCGCGGCGTGGTGCTGGACGGCCAGGGCCGGGCCAGCATCGTGGACGTGGCCGAGGTCGGCGAGGAAGCCATCCTCGTCCACGACGAGGGGAGGGACGACCCCTCCCTCGCTTTCATGCTGTCCCGCCTGGCCGCGGGGCCTTACTCGCCGACCCCGATCGGGGTGTTCCGGGCTGTCGACCGGCCCGACTACGGCTCCCTGATGGCGGCCCAGCTCCTGGCCGCCCGGGAGCGCAACGGCCCGGGCGACCTCGAGGCCCTCCTGCGGTCCGCCTCCACCTGGGACGTGGTGTAGGCCTGGGCTTTGGCCGAATAGCCGCCGGCGCACCCCCGCCGGGTGCCCACCCCCGCCCCGCGCCCGACCCTCCGGGGCTCCCGCCGCCCCCTCACACCTGGCTGCGGGTGAGGGCGGCGGCCAGGCGCGTCGGCACGTCGGGCCGCCGGGCCCGGGGGGGGACGAAGGGCGCCAGGTGGCGGGACAGCGCTGTCGCCGCCGCGAGGGCCGAGCGCTGCGGCCGGCCCGGCTCGGGCAGCCCATAGGCCCGTCGCAGTCGGGCGGGGAGGAGCTCGGCCGTCACGGCGGCCAGCAGCGGCGGGGCGAGGCGCTCGGCCGGCAGCCCGATGGGACCCCACGCCCTGGTCAGTGGGGGGTGCAGGACCTCGGCGCCCATGGCCCGGGCGCGCTCGCCCACGGAAAGGCCGGCGGTCTCGGCGGCCATCCACGCCTCGAAGCCGGCCAGGTCCGGGGGCAGGCCGTCGTCGGGCACACCGAAGGCTCTCGCCAGAGCGAGCGTCTCGCGGTAGAAACGGGCCTGCTCGCCCTCGGTCAGGCGGCCCAGCCAGCGGCGCTCCACGACGAGCGCGGTGTCGATGAGGGTGGCGTGGACCCAGGCGGCCAGGCGGGGGTCCCCCGCCGCGTACGGCCTGCCGTCCGGGGCCCGGCCCCGGACCGGCCGGTGGGTGGCCGCGACGGCCTCCAGAGCCGCATCGGCCCGGCCCGGAGCGGAGAAGGCGATGGTGCCCATGGCGGAGAGGGTGCGCAGCAGGCGGTCGAAGGGGGCGTCATGGAAGTCGGAGTGGTCGGCGACACCAGCTGCGACAAGGGGGTGGGCCAGTTGGAGGAGCAGGGCCCGGGGGCCGCCCAGGAGCACTGCAGGATGGCCGAGGAGGCGGGCGGCGACGCTCCTCGGCCCGAGCATGGCGTCGGGGTGCACGGAGGGCGGCGGCGGGCCCAGGGCTCCGAGATCGGTCACAGCCAAGGCCTCAACCGCGCACCGGGCGGATCACCATGCCGGTTCGCGGCTTGGGGGTGAAGAACGTCGTCTTGGCCGGCATGCGTCGCCGGTCCCGGGCGGCGGCGGCGATGACATCGACCGGCGCCGGCCGGACCAGGACGCCGGCCGAGGCTCTGCCGTCCGCGACGGCCGCCAGCACCTCGCCCGGGTCGTGGTGGTAGGAGAGCTGGTGGGGGGGGAGGTCGGCCAGGGCCAGGTCGAGCTGGCTCGAGTCCACGTCGTACTCGGCGGCGCGACGCGTCGCCGCGGTGGCGTGGAGGGTCCACGCACCGGCGCGGGTGAGAAGCGCTGGCCCTCCGGCCTTCTCCAGGGTCGCGGCGACGGCCGCCCGGCCCGCCGGGCCGTGGAGGGTGGGCAGCTCGCCGGCGCCGCCCGCCGGTCCGCCGGCTCCGCCCTCCAGTCTGCCGGCTCCGCCCTCCAGTCTGCCGGCTCCGCCCGCGAGTCCGCTTCGCTGCGCCGCCCTCGGCAGGTCGACCGGGCGCAGCTCGAACCGGCGGCTCAGGGCGTCGGTCAGGTCGAGATCGTCGGGGATGCCGGCGACGAGCCGGTGGATGGGCCCGACCGCCAGCTGGTCCCTGGCCAGCTCGACGACCAGGGCCATGACGAGGTCGTAGTCCCCCGCCGCGCCGCCATTGGCGGCCCGGCGCTCGTCCCGGTAGGCGGCAGAGGTCTCGTAGCGGTGATGGCCGTCGGCCAGCACCACCGGCGCCGAGCCGACCGTGGAGCAGATTGCCGCCAGCGCGTCGGGATCTGTGACCGGCCAGAGCTCGTGGACCACCCCGTCGTCGTCCCGAGCGGTCGCAGCCGCCTCACCGCGCGGCCGGCAGAGCTCGGACAGGCCCGACGCGAGGGACAGGCCCCACACGGGCGAGAGGTTCGCCCGGCAGGCCCGGAGGAGGTCCAGGCGGTCGCTCTTGGGCTTGGGGGTCGTCCGCTCGTGGGGGAGCACGTCGCCCTCACCGGGAGGGGCCGCCTCCAGGGCGCCGATGACGCCAGACGTACGCCGGCGCTCGCCGGCGCCGTCGTCGAAGGTCATCTGGTACAGGTAGAAGGCGGCCTGGCCGTCGAGTCGGAGCGTCCCCTCCGCCTCCCAGGCGGCCAGCAGCGCGGCCGCCTCCTGGTAGCGGTCCCGCCCGGCCGCGGGGTTGTCCTCGGGCAGCTCCACCCGCACCGCGTTCCACCGGCTGCGAAGGGAGAGGGCGGCTCGCTCCGGCGGGTCGACGACGTCGTACGGGGGGGCGACCACCTGGTCGAGGGTCGTGTCGTGGGCGGCGAGCGTGGGGGTGTCGTAGCGGAGGCCGGCGAAGGGCTCGAATCGGGGCACCCGTCCTGATTACCACAGCGCCCGGTGCTGCCGGCCGTCCCCCCTGCACCCACGGCGGCTCCGAGGGTCGCATCGGGGGATGGGGTCTCGGCCCCGCCGAGGTGATAGCAGTTCGCGTCGCAGGACGACCAGACCTGCTATCACCTCGCCCGGCCCGCCGGCTCATCTCGCCCGCCCACCGGCCGCGCCGGCCCCCCCCCATGCCGGCGTCCTCTGCCAGGATGGTGGCGTGGCCTGGGTGATCGACCTCGACGGCGTCGTGTGGCTGGGGGGCCGCCCCATCCCCGGCAGCGCCGAGGCGGTGTGCCGCCTGCGCGAGGACGGCCACCGGGTCGTGTTCCTCACCAACAACTCGTCGCTCCGGGTGGCCGACTACCGGGACAGGCTGGCCGAGGCGGGGGTCCCGACCCGGGACGACGACCTGCTGACGTCGGCCCAGGCAGCGGCCTCCCTGCTGGAGCCCGGCTCCACCGCCTTGGTGTGCGCCGGGCCCGGGGTGGACGAGGCCCTGGCCGAGCGGGGGGTGACCGCCGTCGCCGCCGGCCCGGCTGACGCCGTGGTCGTCGGCTGGCACCGCTCGTTCGACTTCGACCGCCTGGCTGCAGCCACCACCTGCGTGCTCGGAGGCGCCCGCCTGGTCGGGACGAACGACGACGCCACGTTCCCGACGGCCGACGGTCCTCTTCCCGGCGCCGGGGCGCTCCTGGCCGCTGTCGCCCGGGCCAGCGGGGCGACGCCGACGGTGGCCGGCAAGCCCTACCAGC
>JBOGGR010000037.1:0-8540 GCA_050744025.1 Acidimicrobiales bacterium | reverse complement strand
GGCCGAGCCGGGGCGCAGCAGACCCGGCGGCATCCGAGCCGAGCCGGCCCCAGCCGGGCCCCGGCCCCAGCCGGCCCAGCCCGGCTCACAGCGAGCTGCGGAGCTCCCACAGCTCGGGGTAGTAGTGGAGGCCGAGCCGAGCCCGCAGGTAGGGGGCGCCGGTCGACCCGCCGGTCCCGGACTTCATGCCGATCTGGCGCTCGACCATGGCCACGTGGCGGGACCGCCAGGCTGCCGCCTGCTCGTCGTGGGTGACGAGCGCCTCGGCCAGGTCCCAGAGGGGGCCGAAACGGCCACGGTCGGCGGCCACCTCCTGCAGGGAGGCCCGGCGGTCCTCCGGGCCGGCCACCGCCAGGCCGGCGCGCTCGAGCGCCCGAACGAACGCGTCCCACACGGTGGGCTCGTCCAGGCGGCGCTCCAGGCGGGCCAGCTCGGCCGGGGTGGCGTCGTGGAGGCGGCCGAGGAACGCAGCCTCCTTGGCGCCGGACAGGAACTCGAGCTCCCGGAACTGGACGGACTGGAACCCGCTGGCCGGGGCCAGGAGGGAGCGGAACGTGAGGAAGTCCTGGGGGGTCATGGTCTCGATCACGTCGATCTGGCCGACCAGCACGCGCTCGATGGCCGCGCAGCGCTCCAGGAGGTGGCGGGGCGACCACAGGTCGGGGCCGGCCATGAGAAGGTCCCGCACGGTCTCCAGCTCGTGCAGCAGGACCTGGAACCACAGCTCGTAGACCTGGTGGACGGTGATGAACAGGAGCTCGTCGTGGGCGGGCGGGTCCGAGAGGAGGCGCTGCTGGTCGAGGAGCTCGGGGATCCGGAGGTAGCTGCCGTAGGAGAGCCGGGCACCCTCCTCTCCGAAGGACCGGCCCGCCGGCTCGCCCGTCGCCCCGCTGGACCGGCCCGCCGGCTCGCCCGCCTGCCCGCTGGACCGGCCTGCCGGCTCGCCCGTCGCCCCGCCGGACCGGCCCGTCGGCTCGCCCGTCGCCCCGCTGGACCGGCTCGTCGGCTCGCTCATCGGCCAACTACCGTAACCGTGATGGCCCCGACGACGGCGACGACGGTCACCGACCCGGCTCGTGCCGCGGCCCTCGACGACGAGGACCCCCTGGCGGGGTTTCGCGACCTCTTCGTCGTGCCCGACCCGGGCCTCGTCTACCTGGACGGCAACTCCCTCGGCCGCCTCCCCCGCCGGACGGTCGAGCGCCTGGCCCGGGTGGTCGAGGAGGAGTGGGGGGGCGGCCTCATCGGCTCCTGGGGCCACTGGCAGCGGCTCCCCCGGGAGGTGGGGGACCTGGTGGGCGAGGGGCTCCTCGGGGCCCGGCCGGGCGAGGTCCTGGTCTCGGACTCGACGTCGGTCAACCTCTACAAGCTGGCCATGGCCGCTGTGGACGCCAGGCCTGGCCGGTCCGTGATCGTCACCGACAACGACAACTTCCCGACCGACCGCTACATCCTGGAGGGCATCGCCAGGCAGCGGGGCCTGGAGCTGCGCCTGGTGGCCACCGACATCGACCGCGGCCTCGACCTCGACGCCGTGGCGGAGGCCATGGGCCCGGACGTAGCCCTGGCCAGCTTCTCCCACGTCGCGTACCGGTCGGGGGCGCTCTCGGACATGGCGGCGGTGACCGGCCTGGCCCACGAGGCCGGCGCCCTCGTGCTGTGGGACCTGTGCCACTCGGTCGGGGCCGTCCCGGTCGACCTCGCCGGCGCCGGCGCCGACCTGGCCGTGGGCTGCACGTACAAGTACCTGAACGCAGGTCCGGGGGCGCCGGCGTTCCTCTACGTGAGCGCCGCCCTCGGGCCCGAGCTGCGCCAGCCCATCTGGGGGTGGTTCGGCCGCCGGGACCCCTTCGCCATGGGCCAGGGCTACGAGCCGATGGAGGGGATCGGGAGGTTCCTCGTCGGGAGCCCGTCGGTGCTGGGGCTGTGCGCGGTGGAGGAGGGGGCGAGGATGGTCGTCGAGGCGGGGATCGAGCGCGTCCGGGCCAAGGGCGTGGCGCTGACCCGGTACCTGGTCGAGCTGGCCGACGCCTGGCTGGCGCCGCTCGGCCTGGCCCTGGCCTCCCCGAGGGACCCGGCAAGGCGGGGGTCCCACGTGTCGCTGCGCCATCCGGACGCGGAGGGCCTGGTCGATGCCCTGGCGAAGCGGTGCTCCGTGGTGGCCGACCACCGGACGCCGGAACGGGTCCGCCTGGGGCCGTCCCCGCTCTCGACCAGCTTCTCGGAGCTGCGCGAGGGCATGGAGCGGCTCCGGGGCCTCGTGGAGGCCGGCCATGGCTGACCAGCGGGACGAGCCGGGCCAGCCGGCGCAGCCGGGCCAGCCGGCGCAGCCGGGCCACCTCGACAAGCCGTACTGGAACCCCAAGACCGAGACGCTGCACCGCGACGACCTCCAGGAGCTGCAGCTGGCCAAGCTCCGCCGGGTGGTGGCCTTCGCCGCCGCCCGCAGCCCCCATTACCGGGACAGCCTGGCCCGGGCCGGCGTGAGCCCCGACGACCTGCAGAAATGGGACGACCTGCGCCGCCTCCCCTTCCTCACCCGGCCCGAGTGGATGGCCGGCCAGGACGCCGCGCCCCCGTACGGGACCCTGCCCGCGGCCGGGCCGGAACGGGCCATCCGGCTCCACACCACCTCTGGCACCTCGGGGAGCACGCCGCTGCGGGCCCTCGACTCCCGGAAGGACTGGGCCTGGGCGGCCGAGATGTGGTGCTACGGGATGTGGGCCATGGGGGTCCGGCCGAACGACGTGGCGTACGTCGCGTTCGGCTACGGCAGCTTCATCGGGTTCTGGGGACTGCACTACGGCCTGGAGAAGCTGGGGGCGCTCGTCATCCCCGGCGGGGCACAGACCACCGAGAGCCGGGTCCGCCAGATCGTCGACTTCGGGGCCACGGTCGTGGCCACCACCCCCACCTACGCCCTGCGCCTGGCCCAGTGCGCCGGCGAGCTTGGGCTCGACCTGAGGCGGGCGCCGGTGCGCACCCTCGTCCTCTCCGGCGAGCCGGCTGGCTCCATCCCGGAGACCAAGCACCTGATCGAGGAGCAGTGGGGGGCGAGGGCCTACGACACGGCGGGGATGACGGAGATCTCGACGATCTTCATGTTCGAGTGCGCGCACCAGCCCGGAGGGGCGCACCTGATCGAGGACCACGTCATCGAGGAGGTCGTGGACCCGGTCAGCTGCGAGCCGCTCGGCTACGGCGAGATGGGGGAGCGGGTCGTCACCTCGTTCGGCCGGAGCATGATCCCCCTCGTGCGCTACCGGACCGCTGACATGGTGGTGAAGGTCCCGGCGGCCCGCTGCTCCTGCGGGCGGACCTTCGACCTCTACGAGGGTGGGGTGCTGGGCCGGGTCGACGACATGAGGCTGGTCCGCGGGACGAACGTCTACGCGAGGGCGGTGGAGGGGATCGTGCGGGGCCGCCCCGAGGTCGACGAGTTCCAGGTAAGGATCGCCGCCGAGGGCATACGCGACGAGATCTACCTGCGCTGCGAGCTGCACGACCAGGAGCGGCGGGCGGCCGAGTGGCCGGTGATCGAGGCGTGGCTGCACGACGCCCTGGCCCGGGCCCACGAGGGGCTCAACTTCAAGGTCGAGCTGGCCGAGCCGGGCAGCCTGCCCCGCTTCGAGCTGAAGGCCAGGCGCCTGGTGGACGTGCGGCCCGGTGCCGGCAGAGCTGGTGGAGGAGGAATGGCAGCGGGTGGAGGACGGGCACCGTGACCACTCCCGACGGCCTCGCCCCGGACGGCCTCGCCCCGGACCGCCTCGACCTGCTCGGGCGGCCGGTCGAGGCGACGGAGGCCGAGCTGCTGGAGGTGTACCGCCGGCTGGCAGCCCTGGCCGGGCGCGACGACCTGGCGCCGTGTGTCACCGCCAACGTGCGCCATGCGCTCTCCTTCGTGGCCGTGGCGGTCGCCGACCTCGGGCTCTGCTTCGAGCACCTCCTCGACGTCGGAACCTAGCGGTGCGGGTGGCCCGCGCCTACAGGGCGTCGGCGCCGCGCTCGCCGGTCCGGATGCGCACGACGTCGTCGACCGCGGTGACCCAGACCTTGCCGTCCCCGATCCTGTCGGTGCGCGCCGCCGTGACGATGGCGTCGAGGACCGAGTCCAGGTCCTCGTCGTCCACGACGACGTCGACCCGGAGCTTGGGCACCAGGTCCACGCTGTACTCGGCCCCCCGGTAGACCTCGGTGTGGCCCCGCTGGCGCCCGTAGCCCTGGACCTCGGACACGGTGAGGCCGGCGGCCCCGGCCCCCTGCAGGGACTCTCGCACCTCGTCGAAGCGGAAGGGCTTGATGATGGCGGTGACGAGCTTCATGGGCGCGATCGAACCAGGATCGGGGCGCCGGTGCACCTCCGGAGCGGCCTGGCCAGGTAGCGTGGTGACCCTGAGCGGTGCCCTACCGAAAGAGACCGCCGTGAGTGACCAAGCGCCCAGCGTGCCCCGGTGGCTGGCCGGGGCGGCCGCCGTGTCCTGGCGGGTCGTGGTGGCGGTGGCCGCCCTGGTGCTGCTCGGGATGGCGTTCCGCCGGCTCGAGGTGATCGTGGTCCCGGTGGTGGGCGCGCTGTTCATCACGACCGTGCTGGGGCCGCCGGCCGCCTGGCTGCGCCGCCACGGCGTCCCCCGGCTGCTCGCCACCTGGGTGGTCCTGCTGGCCGCGGCCGGCGTGGTGGCGGGCGTCATCTTCGGCATCCTGCCCGGCTTCGAGCACGAGCTGCCCAAGCTGTCCAACTCCCTCGCCCAGGGCATCACCAAGGTCCAGGGCTGGCTCGTGAGCGGGCCGCTGCACCTGTCCCGGGCGCAGGTCTCGACGTCCTTCGGCCGGGTCACGAAGCTCCTCACCAACCACCAGCAGACCCTGATCCAGGGGGCCATCAGCGGGGTGAGCCTGCTCGCCAGCGTGCTGGTGGGGGTGCTGCTGACGATCGTGCTGACGTTCTTCTTCGTGAAGGACGGCTCGGTCATGGGGGACTGGGCGATGGGGCTGTTCTCCGAGCGCCGGGCCCGCGACGTCCAGGCGATAGGCCAGCGGTCCTGGGCCGTGATCACCGGCTACATCCGGGGCACGGCGGCCAACGGGTTCGTCAACGGCGTCGTGCTGTCGCTCACGATGGTCGGCCTCGGGCTCCCCTTCGCCTTCCCGGTGGGCCTGGTCACGTTCGTGGGCGGCTTCCTGCCGCTGGTCGGGGGGATCCTCTCGGGCCTGGTGGCCGCCCTGGTGGCCCTGGTCGCCCAGGGGCCGGTGGCGGCCGGGATCATGGTGGGGGCCACGATCCTGGTCCACAACCTCGAGGGGTACCTGGTGGGCCCCCTGGTGCTGGGCAAGGCCGTGAAGCTGCACCCGGTCGCCGTCCTCCTCATCCTCGGCCTGGGCACCATCATCGGGGGCGCCATCGGCGCCTTCCTGGCCGTGCCGGTGGCCGCCGTGGTGCTGAAGGTGATCGACTACTACCGCTCCGGCCGGGGGGCGCTCGTGCTGCCGGCCGAGCGCCCGTCGGAGGGCCCCCGGCCTCTCGCCGTCCCCGACCAGCCCGCGGGCGCCGGCGCGGGCGCCGGCGCCGATGCCAACGGGCACGCCGGCGAGGCGGCCCCGGGCGAGCTGGTCGCACAGATCGACGGTTGAGCGCCGGGGGAGGCCGCCCGCCCGGCGCCCCGGCCAGAGCCGGCACCCTCCCCCGGGAGAGTTTCGACCCCCCCCTCCCCGGGTACCGCCCTCATGGGGCGGACCAGCGCGGTCCCGCCGCACCCGCTCGACAGGAGACACGATGGGACAGAACGCGGCCGACTACCTCTGCGAGCGGCTGATCGACTGGGGGGTCGACACGATCTACGGGTTCCCGGGCGACGGGATCAACGGCATCCTCGGCGCGCTGCGGCGCCACCAGGACGGCCTCCGGTTCGTCCAGACCCGCCACGAGGAGATGGCCAGCTTCATGGCCTGCGGCCACGCCAAGTTCACGGGCCAGGTCGGGGTGTGCATGGCCACCTCGGGCCCCGGCGCCATCCACCTCCTGAACGGCCTCTACGACGCGAAGCTCGACCACCAGCCGGTGGTGGCGATCGTCGGCCAGACCTTCGTGCGGGCCCTGGGCGGCGCCTTCCAGCAGGAGGTGAAGCTGCTCCAGCTCTACTCCGACGTCGCCGGGGCGTACTGCGAGCAGGCCAACACCCCCGGGGCCATCCGCCACACGATCGACCGGGCCATGCGCATCGCCATGTCGGAGCGCACGGTGACCTGCGTGATCGTCCCAGCCGACGTACAGGACATGGACGCCGTCCCGGAGCAGCCCCACCTCACCCACACCATGCACTCGGGCGCCGGCTTCTGGCGGGGCCGCCACGTCCCCCAGCCCGCCGACCTGCAGACCGCCGCCGACATCCTGAACACCGGCCAGAGGGTGGCCATGCTCGTCGGCCAGGGCGCCATGCACGCCACCGACGAGGTCGTGGCCGTGGCCGACAGGCTGGGCGCCGGCATCGCCAAGGCCCTGCTCGGCAAGGCCGCCGTGCCGGACGACGTCCCGTACTGCACCGGGTCGATCGGGCTGCTCGGCACGAAGCCGTCGTGGGACATGATGATGGGGGCCGACACCCTGCTGATGGTCGGCTCGTCCTTCCCGTACTCGGAGTTCCTGCCAGAGGAGGGCAAGGTGAAGGCCGTCCAGATCGACCTGTCGGCGCCGATGCTGTCCATCCGCTACCCGATGGACCTGGCCCTCGTGGGCGACTCCAAGGACACCCTGGCCGAGCTGCTGCCCCTCCTGCGGCGCAAGGACGACCGCTCGTGGCAGGAGGGGATCACGAGGAACGTCGAGGAGTGGTGGCGGCTCATGGACGACCGGGCGAAGCCGGCGGACCGGGCCGGCCGCATCCGGCCCCAGGCCGTCTTCGCCTCACTGTCCCGGCACCTGCCCGACAACGCCGTTCTCTCCTCGGACTCGGGATCGGCCGCCAACTGGTACGCCCGCCAGGTGAGGATCCGGGGCGGCATGAAGGCGTCGCTCTCTGGCAACCTTGCCACCATGGTGCCCGGCGTCCCCTACGCCATCGCCGCCAAGTTCGCCTTCCCCGACCGGGTCTCGGTGGCGATGGTGGGCGACGGTGCCATGCAGATGGGCGGCATGGCCGAGATGCTGACCGCGGCCAAGTACTACAGGACCTGGGCCGACCCCCGCCTGATCGTCCTCGTGCTCAACAACGAGGACCTGAACCAGGTGACCTGGGAGCAGAGGGCCATGGAGGGCGACCCGAAGTTCGAGGCCTCCCAGGACATCCCGTACGTCCCCTACCACCAGTACGCCGACATGATCGGGATCAAGGGGATCGCGCTGGACCGCTCGGACCAGATCGAGGACGCCTGGGCGGAGGCCTTCTCCGCCGACCGGCCTGTCATAGTGGACGCCCGCACCGACCCCGAGGAGCCCCCGATCCCGCCCCACATCACCTTCGAGCAGGTGCACGCAATGACCAAGGCGTTCCTCGGCGACCCCAAGGAGGGCCTGCCCGGCGCCGTCAACGCCATGAAGGAGTTCGCCCAAGAGCTCCTCCCGGGGCGCTGAGATGATGCGAGCCCGGCCGGCTCCGAAGGTCACCAGCCACGGCGAGGTGGTGGGGGAGATCACCCACCTCGTCGACAGGGTGGTCCGCGACGTCGAGCACGGCCGCTTCGAGCGGAGCCTGTCCGGGCTCACCGCCGTCGCCGCCGCTGTCACGACCGCCGAGGTCTACTTCGAGCACTACCGGGCCAGCTTCGGCAACAAGTGGATGTGGAGCCCGATAGTGGTCACCCCGCCGGTGATGGTGGCCGGGATCATGGGCGTGTTCTCCAAGCGGTGGGCCAAGACGGCGCTGCCCCTGACCGCGCTGGTCTACACGGCCGACGGCCTCCTCGGCGAGTACTTCCACGCGCGGGGGGTGGCCCGCAAGCCGGGCGGGTGGGGGCTGGCCACCTACAACGTCCCCATGGGGCCGCCCATCGCCGCCCCCGGGCTCATGACCATCGTGGGGGGCATGGGGATCCTGGCCGCGCTGCTGCGCCGGGAGGACTGAGCCGTGCCGGACATGAGCAAGCCCGACCACCTGCCGAACCTGCGGGAGGGGAAGAAGCCCCCCCACCCGTCTTGGCTCCCCCGCCAGCGGCGGGGCACCACCCCCCAGATGATCGGGCGCTACCCGGACTACGACGTGCTCGAGTCAGCCGGCACCTGGGACGCCGCGACGGCCAGGGTCGTCATGGCCCGGCTCCGGGCCCCGGGCGAGCTGAGCTTCTTCTCCGCAGAGGAGGCCCCGACCCTGCGGGCCTTCTGCGACACGGCCACGGCCCAGGACGCCGAGCCCAGGGTCCCGGTGGCCGAGCTGGTCGACGAGAAGCTGGCCGCCGGGCGCCTGGACGGCTACCAGTACGCCGACATGCCCGACGACCGGGAGACCTGGCACCTGGTGCTCTCCGGGCTGGACGAGGTCGCCCGCTCCCGCCACGGCGCCGGGTCGTTCGCCGCCCTTCCTCTCGACCAGCGAGAGGCCGTCGTGGGCGAC
>JBOGGR010000036.1:0-3221 GCA_050744025.1 Acidimicrobiales bacterium | reverse complement strand
GGGCCGGCGTGCCCGGCCGGGGGGCCGGCGTGCCGCGCCGGGCGGGGGCCCCGTCGGGCCGCGTCACCGCCCCCAAGACCTACGGCGCCGCCCGGCGCGTCGAGAAGGCCGGCAGGAGGCTGGCCCTGGACCTGTGGGAGGGAGCCGTGTCCGGGCGCCGGTGGGCGCCATCGGCCACTGCCCCCGGGTCGCCCCTCGCCGCCCTCTACCGCATCTACGGCCCCTCCGGCCCGCTCCGGGCGATCGGGTTGACGCCGGGGATGGTCCCGGACGACCTGATGACCATTGCCAGCTTGCCGTGCTCGACCAAGCCGGCCCTGGCCACGACCGGGTGCCTGCACGCCGAAGGCCTCCCGTACCCGTACACCTTGCGGTGGCAGTTCGGCCCCGCGGACAAGCCGGTGGTGGCCGAGGTGCTGGGGCTCCCCGAGGCGCTGGACCTGGTCCTGCCCCGCCGCCTGTCGCCCTTCGCCGCCCTGCGCCTCGGCCTGGGTCACCTGGACCCCCCCTCGGGCCACCCGCTGGACCCAGTCGGCTCCGCACTGTGGGAGCACGAGCCTCCTCGCTACGGCCTGGCCTTCGCAGTCAGGTGCATCGCCGCCTGGTGGCGAGCGCGGGAGAGCGCGTCGTTCAGCGGGGAGAATCGGGAGGCCCTGGCCGCTGGGCTGGCCCGGCTGGTCGGACGCCGGTCCGGCCTCGGGCTCTCGAACCGGGATGCTGGCCAGCCCTACGGGGCCGATCAGTCGACGACACAGCGGGTCGCTGCGGAGTTGGAGGCGGTGCTCGGCCCGACCGCCGGGCTGGACTGGTAGGCACCGGCCGGCGGCACGCCCGCCTGCGTCGGTGGGACGAGTAGTTGAGTGTCGATTCGCGTGGGCGGCGAGATCCGGCGATCGCCCGTAGACGGTACGCCGACCGCGCGGCCTGCCCGCGCCGGAGCCTGCGAGGGACGAGCGGGAGCAGGGCGCCTCTGGCGACGGCGGGGGCCCTTCCCCGGGGTGTCTCCTCTACGGCGTGTCGCCGCCGAGGACCTCGACGTGGCAGAGGAGCCCCGGCACCCGCCCGAGGCGCCCGTCGGTGGTGACCAGGACGGCCCTGAGCGCTTCGGCCAGCGCGACGTACACGGCGTCCCATGCCCTGACGTTCACTCGCAGCTCCCATGCCCGTTCCAGGAGGCTGCGGTGGCCGAAGCGCTCGGCGGGCCAGTCCCTCAGGTCCTGGACGGCCTGGTCGGCAGATGTGGCGTCGAGACGGCCAAGCATCAGGTCCCGTCGGATCACGCTCATCACCTCGACGTCGATGACGTGGGGGGCAGCATGGTCCAGATCGGCCGCCAAGCGCGCCCGGACGCGCTCGGCGCCGGTCGTCCCCGCCACCACCTCGTACAAGCAGGACGCGTCAACCACCAGCATCCGGCCAGGCCCCTCGCAGCTCGTCCAACGCCTCGGTCACCTCGGCGGTGGTGATCGTGCTCCGCCGGCGACGGGTCCTGGCCAGCCACTCGTCCAGGGTGGGCCGGGAAGCCAGGCGGGCGGCCTCCCGCCGCAGCAGCTCGGGCACGGTCAGGCCGGCGTCCGCAGCATGGCGCTGGAGCAATGCGTAGACCTCGTCGTCGATGTCGCGGATCTGCACCGTCTTGGGCATCTGCGCAGGTTACCACGCGCCCACGCGACAACCTCTCGCGGGCCGGGGCCGGACCCTTGCTCACGACCCCTCTTCTGGTCGCGATTCTCGGTTCTGATCGCGCTGACCCTCGCTGAGCGAGGGCTATCGCGATCAGAACGACCGATCGCGATCAAAAGGCGGCCTTCGCCGCATTGGCCGCCGGCGCCTGGCACCATCAGGGCGTGGCGCGCGACGAGGGCTACCTGCTCGACAACCGGCAGGCGGAGGCCGGGGCCCGTTTCGACGCGCTCTCGACGCTCTTCGACCCCTCGACCTTCCGCCACATCGACGGCCTCGGGATCCGGGAGGGCTGGCGCTGCTGGGAGGTCGGCGCCGGCGGCCCGAGCGTGCCGGGGTGGCTGGCCCAGAGGGTGGGACCAGGAGGGCGGGTGGTCGCGACCGACATCGACGTCTCCTGGATGACCGAAGCTCCTGATGCCGGGTACGAGGTGCTCCGCCACGACGTGGGCGCCGAGGAGCCACCGGCCGGGACCTTCGACCTCGTCCATGCCCGCCTCGTGCTCGTCCACGTCCCCCGGCGCGACGACGCCCTGAGGCGGATGGTCGCGGTCCTCCGGCCCGGCGGCTGGCTGCTGCTGGAGGATGCCGACCCAGCGTTGCAGCCGCTCATCTGCCCCGACGAGCACGGCCCCGAGCAGGAGCTGGCGAACAGGCTGCGTCACGGCTTCCGGGCCCTGCTGGCCCAGCGCGGCGCCGAGCTGGCCTACGGGCGGACCCTGCCCCGGCTGCTGCGCGAGGCGGGGCTGGCCGGCGTGCAGGCCGACGCCTTCTTCCCCATGGCTTCCCAGGCCTGCTCGGTGCTGGAGAGGGCGACCGTGGAGCAGGTGCGCGACCGCCTCGTCTCCGAGGGCATCGCCACCGACGAGGAGATCGAGCGCCACCTTCGGAGCGTCACCGCCGGTCGGCTCGACCTCGCGACGTCCCCGATGATCTCGGCCTGGGGCCGGAAGCCGTAGCCGCGCGGCTCCCGCCTCGGGCTGGCCAGGCCGACCGGAGGCGCTCCCACGTGACCGGCAGGGCCTCCGGCAGGACACGGGTCTCGGCCATGGTGGTCATGAAGTTGGTGTCCCCGTTCCAGCGGGGAACGACGTGGGCGTGGAGGTGGTCGGGGATGCCGGCCCCGGCGGCCAAGCCCAGGTTGAACCCTACGTTGACCCCCTCGGGCCGATAGGCAGTCTCGAGGGCGCCCACCGCGTCGGTCATCGCCCGCCAGAGCTCGAGCCCCTCGGCGTCGGTGAGCGCCCGGAGATCGCCCACGTGGCGAAGGGGCATGACCATCACGTGGCCGCTCGAGTACGGGAAGGCGTTGAGCACCGCTGCGCACCGCTCCCCCCTCCACACCACGTAGCTGGTGTCGTCAGGCTCGCCGCTCGCGAGGATGCCGCAGAGCACGCAGTGGCCGGGCTCCGGCGGGGCGCCCCCTGCCGCCCCGGACACGTACGGCATGCGCCAGCCGGCCCACAGGCGCCCGAGGCTCATCGGGGAGGCGGCGGGCGGCGGGCGGCGGGGCCGGGGCCGGTGGGGCGGGGGCCGGC
>JBOGGR010000035.1:0-1990 GCA_050744025.1 Acidimicrobiales bacterium | reverse complement strand
CCCGCCAGCTCCCCCGACTCGGCCATCGACCCCCAGCCAGACCGTTTCAGCCCCTCCTGGGCGGTCGCCCCCGCCCTATCGGTGGATTGAGGCTTAGCGGCCGGCGCGCCACCACGGACCTGCGCCCGTGCCGGGCCTGCGCCTGTGCCGGGCCTGCGCCCGTGCCGGCCCGCCCGGGCCTGCTGGCCGTGACGGGGGCGACCCAGCTACCGGTGGAGGACGTGCAGCCGGATGGTGGTGCCCGAGGGGCCGGAGCGCAGCTCGACCAGGTCGCAAACCTGGTTGACCAGCCACAGGCCCCGGCGTCCGTCGGCTCGCGCCGAAGGCATCACCCGCCCGACCAGGGGATCGGCGATGTGCCCGTCGTCGGAGACCTCGCAGACGACGCCGCCCGGGTGCGACCACATGCGGAGGCTCCCGGGGGCCCCGGTGTGGACCACGGTGTTGGTGGCCACCTCGTTGACCGCCACCACGAGGTCCTGGACCCGTTCCGGGCCGAGGCCGGCCCGTCGGGCGTGGTCCTCCACCACGCCCCGCACGCGCCCCAGCTCGCCGCCGCGAAAGGCCAGCATCTCGGCATCGCCGGGCGGGCCGGGAAGGAGCTGGTCGTCGGCGGGGAGGGCGGCGGCAGGGTCCCGGTAGCCCGGGCTCGGCCGGCACCCGCCCCGGTCGACGACGTGGGGGTGGGTGCTCATGGCGCCGGCGATGACCGCCTCGTCGAGCCCGGCGGTGTCGTAGGGGCAGAGGATCGTGGTGGTGGTGGTGCCGGCGAAGGCGGTGTTGAGGAGGGCCTCGCTGCGGGTGGCCTCCCGGGCCTCGGCGGCCGGGCGCCCGGGCCAGACCGGCTCTCCCACGAAGCGGGTCCGGCGGCCGGGATGGGAGTCGGTGAAGCGGCGGATGGCGGGGAGGATGCGGGCAGGGTTGCGCCCCACGTCGGCCATGTCGGCGAACGACACCTCCCCCGGGGGCCCGCCCAGGCTGGCCCGCAGCAGGTCGACCCTCGGACCGGGGACCGCGACCAGGGCCGGCTCCCCCGCCACCAGCCCGTCGTGGAGGAAGGGGAGGATGCCGCCGACGTAGTCCTCGGCGCTCTCGTAGAAGAGGGCCTGGTGGGAGGCGGGGGCGCCCGGCGCCTGCCGGCGCGCGGTCACCGGCGGCCACCTCGCCGCGACGGCCCGGCCCGGCTGATCATGGGTCCTCCACGTACGGGACGCGGTGGTCGCCGCCCATCTCGGAGAAGCGCTCGTTGAGGGCGTGGACCACCACGTCGTGGTCGTGGGCGCTCGGCACCTGGGCTCCGTACAGGAAGGCCTCCACCTGGAGCGCGCTGCTCATACCACCGAGCTCGAAGTAGCGCATCCACAGCTGGGCGTGCGAGAGGTCTGCGTCACGCCGGGCCTGGTCGAGGGCAGGCCCGCCCTGCCTGGTCATGGCCCTCCCTCCCTGTCGCCCTCCCGGCCGGCGGCGAGGCCGGCGTCGGGACCTGCCCGGGCAGAGGCCACGATGCTCGTCGCGAGGTCCCGCAGCGCCACGTCGCCGCTCCGGGACAGCCGGCGCAGGAGGGCGTGGGCCTCCTCCCTGGAGAGGCGATCGCGCTCCATGACCACGCCCTGGGCCTGGGCGATCACCTGCCTCGTTCGCAGGGCCTCCTGGAGGTGGGCCGCCAGCGACTCCTCCCTGGTGCCCACCCCCCCTCGGGCCAGGACGGCCGAGGCCTGGGTGGCGAACACCGACGCCAGCTCCTGCTCGGGGGCGGCGAAGGCGAAGGCGGTGCGCGAGTACATGTTGAGGGCCCCGAACGGCTGGGCCTGGACCATGAGTGGGGTCGACAGGATGGCGTTGATCCCGAGCTCCCTGGCTCTCGGGGTAGGCAACCGTTGGCACAATAGTGAGTGGTACCAAGCGTACGAGTGATCGAGTGATACGCTGCGGTGGTGAATCTGACGGAGTGGGCGCGGCGCCAGGGCGTTCATCCCCAGACCGCCTACCG
>JBOGGR010000034.1:0-14045 GCA_050744025.1 Acidimicrobiales bacterium | reverse complement strand
GCCCCGGGCCCCGCACCTGTCGCCCCGGGCCCCGCCGCCCCGGGCGCCGCCCGTGCCGCCCCTGGCGCCGCCCAAGCTCGAGGCGCCCTCTTCGATCCCCTCTTCTCCTCGCCGGCCGTGGCCGCCGCCGTGTCGGACAGGGCCTGGGTCCAGGCCATGCTGGACGCCGAGGCGGGCCTGGTCCGGGCCGAGGCCAGGGTCGGGCTGGTGCCGGCGGCCCATGCCGACGCCATAGCCGCCGCCTGCGACGCCGCCCGCTTCGACATCGCCGCCCTCGGTGAGCAGGCGGCGGCCAGCGGCAACCCTGTCGTCCCGCTGGTCCGGGCCCTGACAGTCGCCGTGGGCGGCCGTGCCGCCGCTCACGTCCATCTGGGCGCCACCAGCCAGGACATCCTCGACACCGCAACCATGCTCGTGGCCCGCCGGGCGACCGGGACGGTGCTGGACGACCTCGCGGCGGCGGCCGCGGTGTGCGCCCGGCTGGCCGAGGAGCACCGCAGCACCCCGATGGCCGGCCGTACCCTCCTCCAGCAGGCCCTCCCGGTGACCTTCGGGCTCAAGGCGGCCGGCTGGCTGGTCGCGCTGGACGAGGCGGCAGCGGCTCTCGGCCAGGTGCGCCAGGGCCGCCTGGCCGTCCAGCTGGGAGGGGCCGCCGGAACGCTGGCGTCCCTCGACCCGCACGGCCCCCGCGTGGTGGCCGAGCTGGCGCTGGTGCTCGGCCTGGCCGAGCCCACCCTTCCCTGGCACGCCCACCGGGGCCGGCTGGCCGAGCTCGCCGGAGCCCTCGGCACGGCTGCGGGAGTCCTGGCCAAGATCGGCAGGGACCTGGTGCTCCTGGCCCAGACGGAGGTGGGCGAGGCCACGGCAGGCGGTGCCGGGCTGGGCGGCTCGTCGACCCTTCCCCACAAGCGCAATCCCGTGGACGCGGTGCTGGCCCTGGCGGCCACCCGCCGGGTGCCCGCGCTTGTCGGCGCCCTGCTGGCCGGGCTGGACCAGGAGCACGAGCGGGCCGCCGGGGCGTGGCATGCCGAGTGGGAGACGCTGTCCGACCTCCTCCGGCTCGTCGGGGGGGCTTCGGCCCGGGTGCGGGACGCGCTCGGTCGCCTGGAGGTGCATCCGGGCCGGATGCGGGCCAACCTGGACGCGACCGGCGGGCGCCTCCTGGCCGAGCGGGTGACGGCGGCCCTGGTCCCGCGGCTGGGCCGACTGGAGGCCCACGATCTCGTGACCTCGGCCTGCCGCCGTTCGGTGGACGAGGACCGTCCCCTCGCGGCCGTCCTTGCCCGGGACCCCACGGTGGCCGAGGCGCTCGGGCCGGACCGCGTCGGCTCCGCTCTCGACGAGCTGCTCGACCCGACCGGCTACTTGGGCGCCAGCGACGAGCTGGTCCAGCGCGCCCTCGACTACCACCGGGCCCTCGACGGCCACTGGGCCGGGGGCGGCCGGTCATGACCGGCCCGGGAGGCCGGTCGGACAGCGCAGCCGGCCCGGGAGGCCGGTCGGAGAGCGGAGCCGGCCCGGCCCCCGGCCCGGCCTCCGCCGGCCGGGACCAGGCCTCCTCCGACCGGGAGCGCCACGCGGCCGGGACGGCCGTGCGCCGGGAGGTGCTGGGGCGGGAGCACGTCGACCGGGCCGCCGCCCCCACCCCGTTCACGGCCGACTTCCAGGATCTCATCACCCGCTACGCATGGGGGGAGATCTGGTCGCGGCCCGGCCTCGACCGCCGGACCCGGAGCTGTGTGACCCTGGGGGTGCTGGCGGCCCTGGGATGCACGGAGGAGCTCGACCTCCACGTGCGGGCCGCCCTGCGCAACGGCCTCTCCCCCGACGAGATCCGCGAGGTCCTCCTCCACACCGCTGTCTACGCCGGCGTCCCCCGAGCCAACACGGCCTTCGCCGTGGCCGGCCGGGCCCTGGACCACGGCCCCGGGGATGCTGACGCCGGCCGCGGCGATGCCGACCACGGCCCCGGGGATGCTGACGCCGGCCGCGGGGAACAACCGGAAGCGTGACCACGACCACGACCACCGTGCCCGGGAGCAGGGCGGCCCACCGCCCGGTGCCGGAGGAGGAGTCCCGCCGCGTGGCCGAGGCGGCCCGGGACACCTGGCGCCGGCCCAGCTTCGGGAAGGAGCTGTTCCTCGGGCGCTTGCGCCTGGACCTGATCGACCCCCACCCCCGCCCGTCGGCCGAGGACCGCCACAAGGGCGAGGTCTTCCTCGCCAAGCTGGCCCGGTTCCTCGTGACCGAGGTCGATCCCCACCGGATCGAGGCGGAGGCGAGGATCCCCGACTCGGTCCTTGCCGGCCTGAAGGAGCTGGGCGCCCTCGGCATGCACATCGACGAGGCCTACGGGGGCCTCGGCCTGTCCCACGTCTACTACAACCGGGCCCTGGCCCTGGCCGGCTCCTGCCACTCCGCGCTCAGCACCCTGCTGAGCGCGCACCAGTCGATCGGCGTGCCCCAGCCCCTCCGCCTCTTCGGCACCGAGGAGCAGCGGCGCAAGTACCTGCCCCTGGTGGCCACCGACAAGGTCAGCGCATTCCTCCTCACCGAGCCCGACGTGGGGAGCGATCCGGCCCGAATGCGGACCACGGCCACGCCCACCGACGCCGGCGCCGCCTACCTGGTCAACGGCTCCAAGCTGTGGACCACCAATGGCGTCATCGCCGACCTCCTCGTCGTCATGGCCACCGTGCCAGCGTCGGAGGGTCACCCGGGCGGGATCACCGCGTTCGTCGTGCCGGCCGGCGTCCCGGGGCTCTCCGTCGAGCACCGCAACGCCTTCATGGGGCTGCGGGGCATCGAGAACGGCGTCACCCGCTTCCGGGACGTCAAGGTCCCTGCCGGTGACCGCATCGGGAACGAGGGCCAGGGGCTCAAGATCGCCCTCACCACCCTCAACACCGGGCGGCTGTCCCTGCCGGCCATCTGCGCCGGCTCGGCCAAGCTGTCGCTCAAGTGGGCCCGGGAGTGGGCCAACGAGCGGGTGCAGTGGGGCCAGCCCATCGGGCGCCACGAGGCCATCGCCGAGAAGCTGGCCTTCATGGCCGGCGTCACGTTCGCCCTGGAGTCGGTGGTGGAGCTGTCCAGCGCCATGGCCGACGAGGAGCGCACCGACATCCGCGTCGAGGCGGCACTGGCCAAGCTCTACTGCTCGGAGATGGCCTGGGTGGTGGCCGACGAGCTGGTCCAGATCCGGGGGGGCCGGGGCTACGAGACGGCCGCCTCCCTACGGGCGAGGGGGGAGAAGCCGGTGCCCGCCGAGCAGGTCCTCCGCGACCTCCGCATCACCCGGATCTTCGAGGGCTCCTCGGAGATCATGCGCCTGCTCATCGCCCGCGAGGCGGTCGACGCCCACCTGTCGGTGGCCGGCCCCCTGGTGGACCCGGGTGCCGCCCGCGCCGACCGGGCCAGGGCCGGGGTGAAGGCGGCCCGCTTCTACGCCACCTGGCTTCCGCGGCTCGTGGCCGGGCCGGGCCTGTCGCCCCGGAGCTACCAGGAGTTCGGGCCGCTCTCCACGCACGTGCGCTTCGTGGAGCGAAGCAGCCGGCGCCTGGCCCGGGCCACCTTCGCCGCCATGGCCCGGTGGCAGGGGGGGCTCGAGCGCCGGCAGGCGTTCCTCGGCCGGATGGTCGACATCGGCGCCGAGCTGTTCGCGATGAGCGCGTCCTGCGTCAGGGTCCGGATGTTCGTCGAGGACCAGCCCGACGAGGGGCCGGCGGCGACCGAGCTCGCCGACCTGTTCTGCCGGGGTGCCCGGCGCCGGGTGGAGCGGCTGTTCGCCGCCCTGTGGCGCAACGACGACGCCGCCGACTACGCCGCCGCCCAGCGGGTCCTCGACGGTCGCTACATCTGGGCCGAGGCGGGCGTCCTCGACCCGGCGGGCCCCGGCCCCATGCTCGGGGACAACGCCCGCCCCTGAGCTACGGGCGCCGGCGCCCCGCGGCGGCCCCGTCGATGGCCCGGCGGACGGCTCCCACCACCTCGTCTGCCGACGCTCCGGGGGTGAGCACGGCGGCCACCCCGGCGGCCGTGAGGGCGGCGACGTCCTCGTCGGGGATGATGCCCCCCACGACGACCGGGATGTCGGCGCCGGCGGCGGCCAGCTCCTCCATCACCTTGGGCACGAGGGTCAGGTGCGCGCCGGACAGCAGCGACAGGCCGATCGCGTCCACGTCCTCCTGGACGGCGGCCGCCACCGTCGTCGCCGGGGACTGGAACAGCCCGGTGTAGATGACCTCGTACCCCGCGTCGCGAAGGGTCCGGGCCACGACCTTCACCCCCCGGTCGTGGCCGTCGAGGCCCAGCTTGGCGACGAGGACGCGATCGGCCACCCGCAGGACCTAGATGGTGGGGTTCTCGACGTGGCGGCCGAACACGCGGGCCAGCGCGTCCATGACCTCGCCCAGGGTGGCGTAGGTGCGCACGGCCGCCACCAGCGGGGGCATGAGGTTGACCGACGGGTCGGCAGCAGCGTCGCCCAGGGCCTCCAGCGCCCGCTCGACCGCACCCTTCACCCGGGCCGCCTTCACGTCGGCCAGCCGCTTGACCTGGCGACGCTCGTCCTCGTCGGTGATCTTCAGCAGCTCTATGGGGTCCTCGTCGTTGCCGTCGGTGAGGTCGTTGACCCCGACGGTGATGCGGCGGTGGGCGTTCATGGCCCGGTCGAAGCGGTAGGCCGAGTCGGCCAGCTCTCCCTGGAACCAGCCCTCCTCGATGCCCCGCAGCACCCCTTCCATCATGGAGCCCTGGCCCAGCTGGTCGAGGTGGGAGAACGTGGCCTCGGCCTGGCGCTCCAGCTCGTCGGTGAGCGACTCGACGAGCCACGAGCCCCCGAGCGGGTCGGCCACGTTGGCGACGCCCGTCTCGTGGGCGAGGACCTGCTGGGTGCGCAGGGCTATGCGCGCCGCCTTGGCGGTGGGGAGGGCCATGGCCTCGTCCATCGAGTTCGTGTGCAGGCTCTGGGCCCCCCCGAGGACTCCGGCGAGGGCCTCGACGGCCGTGCGCACGACGTTCACCTCGGGCTGCTGGGCGGTGAGGGACACACCGGCCGTCTGGCAGTGGAACCGGAGCTGCAGGGACCTCCGGTCGGCGGCGCCGTAGCGCTCCCTCATCCACCGGGCCCAGATGCGCCTGGCGGCCCGGTACTTGGCGATCTCCTCGAAGAAGTCGATGTGGGCGTTGAAGAAGAACGAGAGCCGTGGCGCGAACTCGTCCACCGCCAGGCCCCGGGCCAGCGCCGCCTCCACGTAGGCGAAGCCGTTCGCGAGCGTGAAGGCCAGCTCCTGGGCGGCCGTCGAGCCGGCCTCCCTGATGTGGTAGCCGGAGATGGAGACCGGGTGCCACCGGGGCATCTCGGCCGCGCACCAGGCGATGCTGTCGGCGACGAGGCGCATGCTGGGGCGCGGCGGGAAGACGAACTCCTTCTGGGCCTGGTACTCCTTCAGGATGTCGTTCTGGAGGGTGCCGCCCAACCTCCTCCGGGACGCCCCGCGGGCCTCGGCCCCGGCCACGTACATGGCGAGGACGACGGGTGCCGGGGAGTTGATGGTCATGGACGTCGTGACCTGCTCGAGGTCGATGCCGTCGTAGAGGTCCTCCACGTCGGCCAGGGTGTCGACGGCGACCCCGCACCGGCCCACCTCACCCTCGGCCCGGGGGTCGTCGGAGTCGAGGCCGAGCAGGGTGGGCAGGTCGAAGGCGGTCGACAGGCCGTCGCCGCCGTGGGCCAGCAGGTCCTTGAACCGCCAGTTCGTGTCGGTGGCCGTCCCGAAGCCGGCGAACATCCTCATGGTCCAGAGCTTGGAGCGGTACATGGAGGCGTAGGGCCCCCGGGTGTAGGGGTAGACGCCCGGGTACTCGGCACCGGCGGCCTCCGCGGAGCCGGCGGCCTCCCCCCTCTCGCCCGGCGGCCCGTAGACCGGCTCGAGGGGCACCCCGGACATGGTCTCGAAGTCGGCGTCCCGCAGCGAGGACTGCTCGTACGCCCTCTGCCACTCGTCGCGCCTGGACACGTCCACAAGCGTAGCCCCCGGCCGGCTCATTCCTCCGTGCTGTTCAGGTAGTTGTAGACGGTGAAGCGGCTGACCCCGAGGGCGTCGGCCACCTCCTCCACGGCCTTGCGCAGCATGAACGCGCCCGCCTGGTCGAGCTGGTGAACGGCCCGCTGCTTGTCCTCGCGGGCAAGCTCCGAGAGGGGCGCGCCCATCTCGCGCTCCAGGTTGCCGATCAGCCTCTGGAGGGCCCCGTGGAGGCCCGGCAGGCGGAAGCCGCCTACCACCTCGCCGTCCCAGGAGAGGGGGATGTCCCCCTCGGCCAGGTCGGAAGGCGAGAGGACCTCGCCTCCCACCGCCTCGGCTACGGGCGTGAGGGCCTCGAGCAACGGGTGGGCCATCTCGCGGGCAGGCTACTCGTTCCGGCCGGCGCACCCCCGGCCCCGCCCGAAGGCCCCCCCCGGCCTACCAGCTGGCGAACGCGTCGATCATGGCCCGGACGTCGGGCCCGAGCGGGTAGAGGACGGGGCAGGTGCATCCCCTGGCCACGTACTCCTCCACCTTGGCTCGGCACTCCTCGGCCGTCCCCGACGCGGTGATCATCTGCACCACCTCGTCGGGCACGAGCTCGGCCGCCGCCGCCACCTCGTCGTGGGTGGCCGGCCAGGTGAGGACCTCGGCTATGTCATCGAGGAGGGACTCCGGGACGCCGGAGGCCTTCATGATGTGGGGCTGCTGGCCCAGGTACTGGGTGACGAGCAGGCGGGCGGCCCCGATGGCCGCGGCCCGGTCCGAGTCGAGCGAGCACACGACGAGCTGGGGCCGGTCCAGCTGGTCGGCGGTTCGCCCGGCCCGGGCCGCCCCGGCGGCCAGGTGCTCCATGGCCCTCTCGTCGTAGGAAGGGGACACGAGGTAGTTGAGCACGACGCCGTCGGCCAGCTCGCCGGCCAGCTCCATCATCTGCATGCCGGTGGCCCCGATGTAGATGGGGACGTCCTTGGGCGCCCTCGCCTGGTGCACGTAGTCGAGCTCGACGCCGTCCAGGTGGACGAACTCGCCCTGGTAGGTGACGCGCTGGTCGGCCAGCAGGGCCCGCACCGCCTCGACCGTCTCCCGCATGGCCACCAGCGGGCGCCGGCGGGCGATCCCCACCTTGGCGGCGAGGGGGTCCCACCAGGCGCCGATGCCGAGCACCACGCGACCGGGAGCTAGGTCGTCCAGGGTGGAGAAGGTGGAGGCCAGGAGGGCCGGGTTGCGGGTCCAGTTGTTGACCACGCCGGAGCCGACGGTGATCCGCTCGGTGACGGCCAGGTACGCGGCCATCGGCACGGTGGCCTCCCGGACCAAACGGCTCTCGGCCTGCCAGACCGCCGCGAACCCCCTCTCCTCGGCATAGCGGGCCAGGGCCATCCCCTCCCTGATGGGGTGGGCGTCCTGGAGGTAGAGGGCGACCGGCCGGCTCATCCGGGCGACCCAAACGACCCGGGCGACCCGGGCGACCCGTCCGACAGCCTGGCCCACAGGCGGCGGGCCTGCTCGGCCGCCTTGGCCCTCACCTCCCCCGGGTCGACCCTGGTGGGCCGCCCGTCCCGGAGCACCACCTCGCCGTCCATGGTGACGTCGAGCGCCCGCACGCCCGGCGTGTAGGCCAGGTGCCACGGGTCCATCGGCTGGTACGACCACCGGACCCGGTCCGCGGCCGCCTCGGGCACGAGGCGGCAGCCGTTGGTGAGCCACGCCCAGGCCTGCTCCGGCGTGGCCGTGACGTCGACGGCCCGCTGGCACGCGTAGGCGAGGCGCATCTCCTCCAGCATGTCCCCCCCGATCCCGTCGGTCCCGAGCGCAACCGGGCCCGAGAAGCGGGCCGGCCTGCCGTAGCCGACCCCGTTGTTCAGGTTGGACCGGGGGTTGTGGGCCACCGTGCCCGGCAGGTCCCGGTCCAGGTGGACGCAATGGGCCAGCAGCCAGCCAGGGGCCGCCACCTCCTCCAGGCGGGCGCCGGCGCCGGCGTCGCACCGGTCCTCGGCCACGTGGACGTGGACCCCCACGCCGAGGTCCGAGGCGAGGCCGGCCACCGCTTCGAGGGTCTCCGCCGACAGGGTGAAGCAGGCGTGGGCCCCGACGAGGCCCCTGCCCCCGGCCCGGAGGAAACGCTCGTTCTCGGCCAGGCCGGCCTTGGCCCCCTCGGCCCCGTTGCGGTCGGTCACCTCGTAGCAGCACACCGCCCGCACCCCGACCTCGGCGCACGCCTCGGCCACGACCGACAGCGATCCCTCCACGGCCGAGGGCGACGAGTGGTGGTCGACGATCGCTGTCGTCCCAGCCTCCAACGCCTCCAGGGCCCCGAGCATGGCCGACCACCGCACCATCTCCAGGTCGAGGGCCCGGTCCAGCCGCCACCACACCAGCTCCAGGATCTCGGGGAAGTCCCGCGGCGCCCGGGGCGGGGCCGGCATCCCCCGGGCGAGCGCGGAGTAGAGGTGGTGGTGGGCGCACACCAGGCCGGGAGTGGCCGCCTCGTCCCGGCTCATCCCGCCCTATTCCTCAAGAATTGCAGCGTCGACGCGATCGTCGGTGCCCACTCACGTCATCCCGCCGCCGCCCCGGCCCTCGCCGGGCGCATGGGCAGCACGTTGCGCCAGGCTCCGTCGAGGTCGTGGAGGGCGGCGGCCACCGCGCCGGCCGTGGGCACGAGGCCGATCTCGCCAACGCCCTTTATCCCGTAAGGGGCGTCGGGCTGGGGGCACTCGACCAGGATCGTCTCGACCTCGGGCACGTCCTTCGGGCGGATGATGCCGAGGCTGCGCAGGGTCATGTTGGTGGGACGGCCGTCGGAGTCGGCCGGGAAGTCCTCGGAGAGGGCGAAGCCGAGGCCCATGTGCACGGCCCCTTGGATCTGGCCCTCGCACAGCAGCGGGTTGACGGCACGGCCCACGTCGTGGACGGCGACCACCTTCTCGATGCGGCCGGACTCCCGGTCGGCCACCACGAGCTGGGCGGCGTAGCTGAAGGCGGAATGGACCACCGGGTGCTCCACCCCGTCGTCTATGGAATTGGTCCAGTCCACCCGGTACTCGCCCTCGTAGTCCACGCCCTCCCGGCAGCCGTCGGCGCGGGCCCGCCGGCAGGCGTCGGCCACCGCCCCGGCCCCCATCAGCGTGCCCCGCGACCCGGTGGTCTGGCCCGCCCCCAGCTCCCTCGTGGTGTCGACCACGACCCGCACCCGGGCCGGGTCCACCCCCAGCTCCTCCACCGCCACCTGCACGGCGACGGTGTGGATCCCCTGGCCCATCTCGGTCCAGCAGTGGCGGACCTCCACCGTGCCGCCGGGCTCGAAGCGCACCACCGCCCGGATGACCTCACGGAACCCGGTGCCGAGGCCGGAGTTCTTGATGCCGAGGCCGAGGCCGACGGCCCGGCCGGCCGCGACCGCGTCGTCGTAGGCCGGCCTGATCGCGTCCAGGCACGCCCGCCCGCCCCTGCTGCCCTCGTCCATGACCTGGCCCGGGCCCCACACCTTGCCCGGCTCCACCACGTTGCGGGCCCGGATCTCCCAGCCCGAGAGGCCGGCCTTCTCGGCCAGGCGGTCCATGGCCCCTTCCATGGCGAACTGGGCCTGGTTGGAGCCGAACCCCCTGAACGCGCCGCACACCGGGTTGTTGGTCCGCACCGCCACCGCCTCCACGTCGATGTTGGGCACGTGGTAGGGGCCAGCCGCGTGGCCTGCGGCTCGCTCGAGCACCTTCATGCCGACCGACGCGTACGGCCCGCTGTCGCCGATCATCCTGGACCTGACGGCGGTGAGGCTCCCCTCGGCGTCGCAGCCCACCCAGTGCTCGATGCGGATGGGGTGGCGCTTGGCGTGGACGAGGAGGGACTCCTCCCTCGACAGGGTGCACTTGACCGGGCGCTGGAGGACCCAGGCGGCCAGCGCTGTCTGGGCCTGGTTGGCCATGTCCTCCTTGCCGCCGAAGGCGCCACCGTTGGAGACCAGCTCGACGACCACCCGGTCGTTGGGCACGCCCAGGACCGAAGCGATCTGGTCCCGGTCGTCCCATACCCCCTGGCCGCCCGAGTACACCCTGAGGGCGGGGCCGGGCGTTGCGGCGGGGGGGTCGCCAGCGGCGGGGGGGTCGCCGGCGGCGGGGGGGTCGCCGGCGCAGGGGACGGCGACCGTGGACTCGGGCTCCAGGAAGGCGTGCTCCACCCGCTGGGTCTGGAACACCTCGTGCACGACGTGGGCCGAGGCGGCCAGCGCCGCCCCGGCGTCGCCCCTCTTGTAGGCCGAGCGGGACAGCACGTTGCCGTCGAGGCCCCACACCGCGTCCTCGGGGTCGTCGATGGCGGCCACCGGGTCGCAGATCGGGCGCAGCGGCCGGTAGTCGACCCCGACCAGGGCCGCCGCCCGGCGGGCCGCGACCTTGTCCTCGGCCACCACCACGGCCAGGACGTCGCCCAGGTACGACGTGCGGCCCCCTTCGGGGATGAGCACGGGCCAGTCCCGGTGGATGATGCCGACCCGCAGCTCGCCCGGCACGTCGACAGCCGTGAGCACCCTCACCACCCCGGGCTCGGCCTCGGCCTCTGCCGTGTCGATGCGCAGCACCTCGGCCCTGGCGTGGTCCGCCAGGCGCAGGGCGGCGTGGAGGAGGCCGGGCACGGCCAGGTCGTCCACGAAGGGCCGGTCGCCGAGAGCCAGCTCCTCGGCCTGGTACTTGACGCCCCTCGTGCCCACCCCCTGCGGCGGGGCCAGGCGGGGGTCGTCCGCCCCGGCGGGCTCCTGGCCGGCCGCCAGCAGCTCCACGGCGTCCAGGATCTTGACGTAGCCGGTGCAGCGGCACAGGTGGGCGCCCAGGTGGCGGGCGGCGTCGTCGCGGGTCAGCTCCGACCCCTTCTTGTCGAGGAGGGTCTTGGCCCGCATGACGATCCCCGGCGTGCAGAAGCCGCACTGCAGGGCCCCGGTGGCGGCGAAGGCCCGCCCGAAGCGGGCCCGCTCGGCCTCGTCCAGCCCCTCCAGGGTGGTGACGGCCTTGCCAGCCGCCTTGTCCAGGCTCACGAGGCAGCTGACCTGGGCCTTGCCGTCCAACAGGACCGTGCAGCACCCGCACTGGCCCTGGGGCGAGCAGCCGTCCTTGGCCGACGTGACCCCGAGCTCCTCCCGGAGCGCCGCCAGCAGGTGGGGGTGGTGGTCGCCTACCTGCACCGGGCGGCCGTTCAGGCTGAACTGCGTCATGGGCCTGCTCCCCTCTGCGGCCGCCCCGGGCCGGCGGCGGCGAAGACGGCGGGGAAGGCGGCGTACCAGGCCATGGCCGCCACCAGGTCGTCGAGGGGGCACTGGTCGTGGACGGTATGGGCGTGGACCTCGTCGCCCGGCCCGAAGCCGATGGTGGGGATGCCGAGCTTGCCCATCGACGCCACGCCGTTGGTGGAGAACACCCAGTGGCCGGTGCTCGGGCGCCGGCCGAGGGCCCGCTCCCCGGCGGCCAGGCCTGCCCTCACGCCTGCGTGGTCCTCGGGCGTGACCCAGGTGCGGTACGCCTTCGGCATGCCGAGAGTCTTGCCGGTGAACGACGTCCGCTCGTAGGTGAGCAGCTCGACCCGGCCCCCGGCGGCCTGGACGGCCGGGAGGCGGCGGATCTCCTCCAGGGCGGCCTCCGGGGTCTCCCCCGCCGTCAACCTCCGGTCGAGGTAGAGGGATGCGGTGGAGGGCACGGCGTTCAGGCTCGGCGTCTCGCACTCGATCCTCGTGAGGGCCACCGAGCCGGGGCCGAGGAAGGCGTCCTCACCGAGGCGGCCGTTGAGGGCCTGGACCTCGGTGATGACCCCTGCCAGGTCGTACACGGGGTTGTGCCCCCGCTCGGGAGCAGAGGCGTGGCACGAGGTCCCCCTCACCTGGACCAGCACCTCGATCCGGCCCCGGTTGCCCCGGTACACGTCGCACCCGGTCGCCTCCCCCAGCACCACGAGGTCGGGGCGGGGCAGCACCTCGGTGAGCACGTGCTCGAGGGCCAGGCCGTCGCAGTGCTCCTCCTGGACCGACCCGACCACGTAGAGGGTCACGTCCTCGCTGCAGCCCCTCTCCTTGTAGAGGGCCCCTCCGTGCACCATCGAGGCGACGCCGGCCTTGTCGTCGCTCGCCCCCCGGCCCCACATGACCCCGCCGCCGGCGTCGGGGCGCACGGTCGGCTCGAACGGGTCCTGCGCCCACTCCCCCCGGCTGCCGACGTCCACCGTGTCGACGTGGCTGTCGTAGACGATCCGGACCGGGCCGTCCCCGATGCGCCCGATGACCGACCCGAACGGGTCGACCACGACCTCGTCGTACCCGAGCCCCTCCATCTCGTCGCGCAGCCGCTCGATGACGGCCTCCTCGCCCCCCGACAGCGAAGGCGTGCGCACGAGGTCGCCGAGAAGGGCGGTCGCTCCCCGGCGGCGCGCCTCGGCGCCCTCCTCGTAGGAGGGGTCGTGGGGCTCGCCGGCGGCCAGGTCGGCGGGTGTGGCGCTCACCCCTCCATGGTCGCCGCTCTTCAACAAAATGTCAAGGCTCTGCTACGCTCGCCCGATGGCCTCCTGCGCCCCGTTCGTGGTGAGGGGGGCCAGGATCGTGGACGGCTCCGGCGGGCCCCCCACCAGGGGGGACCTCCGGGTCGGGGCGGACGGGCGGGTGGCGGCGGTCGGCCCCTCCCTCTCCCCCGCCGAGGGCGAGGCGGTCGTGGACGGGGCGGGGCTGGCCCTCTCCCCTGGCTTCGTCGACCTCCACTCCCACTCCGACCTCTACGCCCTCCAGCGCACCGGGACGGCTGCTCCGGTCGGGGACGCGCCCAAGCTCCTCCAGGGGTGCACGGCCCAGGTGTTCGGTCAGGACGGCGTGTCTGCCGCCCCGGTCGCGGACGGGGACCGGGCCGACTTCGCGGCGTCCATCGCCGGCCTGGACGGCACGATCGGGGAGGCGGCCTGGACGTGGCGCAGCTTCGGGGAGTACCTGTCCGCCCTGCGGGGGTCGGCATCCACCAGGGTGGCGGCCCTCGTGGGGCACTCGACCGTCCGCCGGCTGGTGATGGGCCTGGCCGACCGGCCGCCGACCCCCGACGAGCTCGAGCGCATGGGGGCGGCCGTCGACACGGCCATGGCCGAGGGGGCGCTCGGGCTGTCGAGCGGCCTGGTGTACGTGCCCGCCGCCTACGCCGGCACCGGCGAGCTGGTTGCCCTGTGCCGGGTCGTGGCGGCCCGGGGGGGGCGGTTCTTCGTCCACGTCCGCTCTGAGAGCGACCGGGTGGTCGAGGCCACCAGGGAGGTCCTGGAGGTGGCCAGGCGCTCGGGCGTCCACCTCCACTACAGCCACATCAAGACGGCCGGCCGCGCGAACTGGCCCAGAATCGGCGCCATGCTCGAGCTCATCGAGGAGTACCGGGCCGCCGGCGTCACGGTCACCGCCGACGTCCACCCGTACACGGCCGGCTCGACCACGGCGTCGGTCCTGCTGCCCCCCTGGATGCTGGAAGGAGGCCACGCCCCGGCGATGCGGCGGCTGGCCGACCCTGGCGCCCGGGCCCGGGCCCGGGACCAGATCCTCTCGGACACGACCTCGTGGGACAACTGGTGGGCCTTCTCCGGTGGCTGGGGAGGGCTGGTGGTGGCCGGCGCCCGGCGCCCGGGGGCCGCCGGGCGCTCGTTCCTCGACCTCGTCACCGGGGCCGGGGTCGCCGACCCCCGCTCACCGGAGGCCTTCGACGTGGTCTTCGAACTGCTCGAGTCCGAGGAGCTGGCGGCATCGCTCATCTCGTTCAACAACGTCGAGGAGAACGTGGCCCGTTTCATCTCCCAGCCGTGGGCCGGCGTGGGCTCCGACGCCATCGTCAACCCGGACGGGCACCCCCATCCCCGCCTGTACGGGACGTTCCCCCGGGTGCTCTCCCGCTACGTGCGGGAGCTGGGGGCCATGGACCTGGCCGGGGCCGTTCGGGCCATGACGTCCGGGGCGGCGGCGGCGGCCGGGTGGGGGTCGGCGGCGGCCGGGCGGGCGGCGGCCCCGGGGCGCCTGGCTCCGGG
>JBOGGR010000033.1:0-1581 GCA_050744025.1 Acidimicrobiales bacterium | reverse complement strand
CGGCGCGGGGGCGGAGGGCGCGGGCGGCCCGAGGGCCGGGGACGGCGGGGCCGGCGGGGGCACGGGGCCGTGACGGGGCTGGCCTCATGGGTGGCCGGGACGGCCTTCCTGCGACCGGCCGGGGCGGGCTGGCTGGCAGTCACCTTCTCGCCCGTCACCCTTACCGGGATCTACCTGGCGTCGACCGTCTGCTTCATCTTCGCCCTGAAGGCGCTGTCCTCCCCCAGGCGGGCCCGCTCCGGCAACCTGATCGGGGTGGCGGGCATGGTGATCGCAGTCGGGCTCACCTTTGCCAACCAGCGCATCGGCCACGACTGGATCATCGGGGCGGGGATGGTGATAGGCGCCGTCATCGGGGTCCCGGCCGCCCGCAAGGTGAAGATGACGGCGATGCCCCAGATGGTCGCCATGTTCAACGGGGTAGGGGGTGGGGCGGCCGCGCTGGTCTCCGTCGTGGAGTTCCTCCACGACGTCCCGGCGGGAGTCAGCCCCGACAAGGTGGTCGAGATCCTGTTCGGCCTGGTCATCGGGTGCCTGTCGCTCGCGGGGAGCGCGATGGCCTTCGCCAAGCTCCAGGAGCTCATGACCGGCCGGCCCGTCACGTACCCGGCCCAGCAGGTCGTCAACGGTGGGATCGGCATCGCCATCGTCGGCCTCGGCGTGGCCACCATCGTCGTGCCGAACGTGGGCACGCTGGCCGCCATGGCCATCCTCGCCCTCGGCCTCGGCGTCAGCATCGTCCTGCCCGTCGGCGGGGCGGACACCCCCGTGCTCATCTCCCTCTTGAACTCCTTCACGGGCCTCGCCGTGGCCGCCGACGGGTTCGTGCTCGACAACACGATCCTGATCGTGGCCGGCACCCTGGTCGGAGCGTCCGGCGCCCTGCTCACCAAGATGATGAGCGACGCCATGGGACGCTCACTACCGAACATCGTGTTCGGAGGTTTCAAGGCGGCCGTTCCCTCGACCGCCGGATCGGCGGCCGAGCTGGAGGGCCGGTCCGTGCGCTCGAGCGACGCCGCCGACATCGGCACCCTGCTCGCCTACTCCCGCAAGGTCCTCATCGTCCCCGGCTACGGCCTGGCCGTGGCCCAGGCCCAGCACGTCATCGCCGAGCTGGCCAAGACGCTGGAGGCGAGGGGGGTGGAAGTGGGCTACGCCATCCATCCCGTGGCGGGCCGCATGCCCGGGCACATGAACGTCCTGCTGGCCGAGGCCGACGTCCCCTACGAGAGCCTGATCGAGATGGACGACGCCAACCCCCAGTTCCCCACGACCGACGTCGCCCTGGTCGTGGGTGCCAACGACGTGGTGAACCCGGCGGCCCGCGACGCCCCGGGGAGCCCCATCTACGGGATGCCCATCCTCAACGTCGACGAGGCCGCCAACGTCGTCTTCCTCAAACGGAGCATGCGCCCCGGCTTCGCCGGGATCGACAACTCGCTCCTGTACGACTCACGGACCGTGATGCTGTTCGGGGATGCCAAGGAGTCGCTGACCCGGCTCGTGGCGTCCGTCAAGGCGGCGTAGCCGGCCGGTAAGGGGCGGGGGGGTCGGAACCGGTCGGCGGGTCGGCCCGGG
>JBOGGR010000032.1:0-2946 GCA_050744025.1 Acidimicrobiales bacterium | reverse complement strand
CCCCTGCCGTCGCCGCCCCTGCCGTCGCCGCCCCCGCCGTCGCCGCCCCCGCCGTCACCCCGGCTGACCTGGGCGTAGCCCACGGGATGGCCGTGGCCGGCCTCCCAGGCCACGAAGCCGGCGAAGCCGGTCCGTCCTCCCTGGACCAGGTCCAGCCACTGGTGCTCGCCCAGGGGCCGGTGGTCGTCGGCCACGGCGGCCAGGTGGAGCAGGGTGGAGACGGCGGCGATGTCCGCCTCGCCCATCCGGCGCTTGATCTCGAGGCGGACCCGTTCGGGCATGCTCGTGACGGTAGCCTCGCCGGCTGATGGGGCGACCTCGAACGCCGGCCGGACGGGCCCGGGAGACGGTGGCCCGGCTGGCCGCGGCCTATCCCGGGTCGGCCGCCGAGCTGTGCGCCCTTCGCCACGACGGGCCGTTCCAGCTGCTGATCGCGACCATCCTCTCGGCCCAGTGCACGGACGAGCGGGTCAACCAGGTGACACCCGCCCTCTTCGCCGCCTACCCCACCCCCGCGGCCCTGGCGGTGGCGCCGGATGCCGATCTCGAGGCGCTGATCCGGCCGACCGGGTTCTTCCGCAACAAGGCCCGGAGCCTGCGGGGGATGGCCGGAGCCCTGGTCGAGCGCTACGGGGGCGTCGTGCCCTCGGCCATGGAGGACCTGACCAGCCTGCCCGGGGTCGGTCGCAAGACGGCGAACGTCGTGCGCAGCGTGGCTCTCGGGCTGCCCGGGCTGCCCGTGGACACCCACGTCGGGCGGCTGTCCCGGCGGCTCGGGCTCACGACCTCGACGGATCCGGTCAAGATCGAGGAGGAGCTCGACAGCATGGTCCCGGCCAGGGAGCGGGGGCCGCTCAGCGTCCGGCTGATCCTGCACGGGCGGGCCGTGTGCCAGGCCAGGGGTCCCAGGTGCGACTCCTGCGTGCTGGCCGATTTCTGCCCGTCGGCCACGCTGGTGGGGAGGCAGGGCCGGCGGCCTGGCCGCCCTTCGCTGCCGGCGCCGGCATCTGCCCGCGGATAGGTCGGGAATCGGGGGGCTCGACGTTCGGACCCGGCCGGGACCGGGTATTGTTCTTCCGCACGGAACCGGTTCCCGCCACCTGGTTCCGCAGAGCGAAGCCGGGATCCGCCGCCTGGCCCGCTCCACCGACGGCGCCCTAAGGGGCGCCGTCGGTGTGTCCGGGTCCCGAGCCCTGACGTCCTGGTGCGTCGGCCACCCTGGTCAGGCGGCGATGGGCCCCGACGAGGGCCCGCTCGGCCGCGTAGAGCTCGGCCGCCAGGTCCTCCCGCTCCGCTCGGGCATAGGTCTCGGCGATGGCCGTGATCCGGCGGGTCAGGTCTGCGAGGGCGGTGGCCAGTGAGGACAGCTCGGGCCCGGCTCCGGTCATGGCCCCCATGATGGCCGGGGGAGACCGGCCGGTCGCGCCGTGGGGCGGCGGCCGACGGGGCGGTCGCGTGCGGCCGGGTGCGGCCGGGACCGCCGGGAGGGGTTCCCCGGCCCCCCCGAGCGGCGGGGTCCGGCGAACTTGTGATGATAATGGGTCAAAATGACCCGAAATCACCACAAGTTCGGCTGACGGCCCACGGCTACGATGAGCCCCCCATGCTCACCCGACTCGACCTGCGGGGCGTCCCCGGGGACCTGGCCGCTCTCCTTCCCCGGCCCGTGGGGGCCAAGGAGCTGCCGACAGAGGCCGTGAGGGCCATCCTGGCCGACGTCCGGGCCGGCGGCGACGCGGCTGTGCGGGAGCTGACCGAGCGCTTCGACGGGGTCGCGATCGACGACCTGCGCGTGCCGGGGCCAGAGCTGCAGGCGGCCCTTTCTGCCGTCGACCCCGTGCTGCGGGCCGCGCTGGAGGCGTGCCACGCCGCCGTCCTGGACTTCCACCGCCACCAGGTGGTCGAGGTCCCCCCGTTCGATCGAGACGGGGTGTCGGTCCGCTCGCTCCGCCGGCCTGTGGCCCGGGCCGGGTGCTACGTCCCCGGGGGCCGGGCCTCGTACCCCTCCACCGTCATCATGACCGCGGTCCCGGCCCGGGTGGCGGGGGTGGCCGAGGTGGTCGTGTGCGTGCCCCCCGGGCCGGACGGGTCGGTGCCCCCGCCCACCCTGGCGGCGGCCGCCGTCGCCGGGGTGGACGAGGTGTTCCGGATCGGGGGCGCCCAGGCGGTGGGCGCCATGGCCTACGGGACCGAGAGCGTGCGCCCGGTCGACGTGATCTGCGGTCCCGGCAACCTGTTCGTCTCGGTCGCCCAGCGCGAGGTGGCCGGGGTGGTGGGGGTGCCGTCCTCCTTCGCCGGCCCCTCCGAGGTGGTGGTGGTGGCCGACGCCTCCACACCCCCCGACCTGGCTGCCATCGACCTGGTGGTGCAGGCAGAGCACGGCCCGCACGGGCTGGCCTGGCTGGTCACCTGGTCGTCAGAGGCGGCTGTTGCGATCGCCGAGGCCGTCGATCGCCTGGCGGCTGCCTCGCCCCGGCGGGCCGAGATCGAGGCCACCCTGGGCGAGGGCGGCCATGCCGTCGTGGTGGACGGCCCCGAGAGGGCGATGGCGGTGGCCAACGCCATCGCCCCCGAGCACCTGGAGCTCCTCTGCGCCGATCCCGAGGCCCTGGTCCCCCTGGTCCGCAACGCCGGCGCGGTCTTCACCGGCCCTTTTGCCCCGGCCAGCGTCGGGGACTACCTGGCAGGGCCCAGCCACGTGCTCCCCACCCACGGATCGGCCCGTTTCGCCAGCGGCCTGCGGGTAGACGACTTCGTCAGGCACGTCCACGTCGTGGACCTGGACCGTGGGGCCCTGGACCGGGTCGGTCCCCACGTGGTCGCCATGGCCGAGGCCGAGGGCCTCACCGCCCACGCTGATGCGGTGCGCATGCGGTGCCGGAGATGATGCGGCCGGCAGCTGACGCGGGCGCTGACGTGGCCCGTGCCGCCGGCGCTGACGTGGCC
>JBOGGR010000031.1:0-2466 GCA_050744025.1 Acidimicrobiales bacterium | reverse complement strand
ACCCGTGGCTGGCCGGCGCCCGCCCCCGGACCCTGCCGGCGGCGGTCGTGCCGGTGGCGGTCGGGACGGCCGCGGCGGCGGCCGGGGGGCGGGTCGTGTGGTGGGCGGCCGTGGCCGCCCTGGTCGTGGCCCTCGCCATCCAGGTCGGCACGAACTACGCCAACGACTACTCGGACGGCGTGCGGGGGACCGACACCGGGAGGGTCGGGCCCGTCCGCCTGGTGGCGAGCGGGCTGGCCCCCGCCGCGTCGGTCAGGCGGGCCGCCGTCGTCTCCTTCGCCGTGGCCGGGTGCGCCGGCCTGGCCCTGGCCCTGGCGGTGGCCCCGTGGCTGGTGGCGGTGGGCGCCGCCTGCCTGGCCGCCGGCTGGCTCTACACCGGGGGCCCCCGGCCGTACGGGTATGCGGGGCTGGGCGAGGTGTTCGCGTTCTGCTCCTTCGGGCCGGTGGCCACGGTCGGGACCGCGTACGTCCAGCTGCACCGGGTCAGCGGCCTGGCCGCCCTGGCCTCGGTCCCGGTCGGCCTGGTCGTCACCGCGGTCCTCGTCGTCAACAACCTGCGCGACATCGACGGCGACGCCGCCGCCGGCAAGGCGACCCTGGCCGTACGCCTGGGCCGGCCCCGGACCCGGGCCCTCTACGCCTCCTGCGTCCTCGTGCCCTTCGCCGCCGTGGCCGCCGTGGCCGCGGTGTACCGCCCCCTCGCCCTGCTTGCGCTGCTTGCCCTGCCGCTGGCGGCCCAGGTGGCCCGCCGGGTCGGCGCGGGGGCCGAGGGGCGGGCCCTGATCGGGGTCCTCGGGGACACCGGGCGGCTCCTCGTGGTGATGGGCGCCCTGCTCGCGATCGGCGTGGCGGCATGAGAGGGCCGGGAGTGGGCGCCCTGCTCGGGGCGCGCCGATTGCCGTTTCTAAGAGAAATGGCATCCTCTCCGGCCTCACTCCGTGCCCACGAACGCCAGCACCGCCGAGAGGAACGCCTCGGGCCGCTCGAGGTGGGCGGCGTGGCCGGCCCCGCCGACGACGGCGAGGGTGGCGTTGGCGCCGATGGTGGTCGCCAGGCGGCGGGCCAGCGCCGTTAACCTGGCGTCGAGGGCGCCGGTCACGACGAGGACGGGCATCGAGAGGCCCGGGAGGCGGTCCCACAGGGGCGCCTGGGTGCCGGTGCCGGCCAGGCGGAGGCTCCCGGCCAGGCCGGCCGGCGTGTTCCGGCGGCGGTCGTCCAGCCCGGCGGCCTCCGGGGGAAGGGTGGCGAAGAGGGGCTGGGCCGTCCAGGCGGTGAGGAACTGCTCGAGCCGCTGCCGGCCGTCCTCGTCGCCGGCGCTCCCGCCGCCGCCGGGGCCGGGGGCGCCGGACGGCGCCGGCGGGTCGAGGCTCTTGGCCAGGGCCTCGTCGGAGTCCCGGCGGGCCGCCCGCTCGGCGGGATCGTCGATGCCCGCGGTGGCGCCCAGGACGACGAGGCGGCGCACCAGCTCGGGATGCGCGAGGGCCAGGTGGAGGGCGAGCCTGGCGCCCATGGAGTACCCGACGTAGGTGGCCGCCCCGCCCGCCTGCCCGAGCAGCTCGGCGCCGGCGGGGAGGTCGGCCAGCACTCGGGCCGAGCCCCCGTGCCCGGGGGTGTCGACCGCCAGGGCCTCGTGGCCGGCCGCGGCGAGGCGCTCGGCCAGCGGCGCCCAGGACCGGCCGGTCTGCGTGAAGCCGTGGACCAGGACCAGCCGGCTCTTCCCCGGCCCGCCCCGGGGCGGGGACCAGGTCTCGGTGTGGAGGGCCGCCTCCGGGTGCGGCCTCCGGCGGGGGACGCCGCCTGGGCCGGAGGCGTTGGCTGGGCCGGGCGGCCGGGCCGGGACCGGCTGGGCCGGTCCCGATCCCGGTCCCGATCCCGGAGCCGGAGGCATGGGCGGTGAGCGTACCGGCGGGCACGCAGGCCACCTTCGCCGCAACCCTGGTCGACGAGTGGGTGCGATCGGGCGTGGCCCACGCCGTGGTGGCGCCCGGGTCGCGGTCGACGCCCCTGGCGGTGGCGCTGGCGGCCGCTGCCGGGAGGGGGGAGGTGGTGCTGCACGTCAGGCTGGACGAGCGCTCGGCCGGCTTCTTCGCCCTGGGCCTGGGGCTGGCCACCGGGCGCCCGGCCGTGGTCCTCACCACTAGCGGCACGGCGGCGGCGGAGCTGCACCCGGCGGTGGTGGAGGCCCACCAGGGCCGGGTCCCGCTCCTCGTGTGCACGGCCGACCGCCCGCCCGAGCTCCACCACGTCGGGGCCCCCCAGACGGTGGAGCAGGCGGGGCTGTACGGGGGGGCGGTGCGCTGGGCCGTCGCCCCGGGGGTGCCCGAGCGCGCCACAGCCGGCTCGTGGCGGTCGCTCGCCTCTCGGATGGTGGCCGAGGCCGTGTCAGGGCCCGCCGGCCCCGGCCCGGTCCATGCCAACCTGGCATTCCGGGACCCGCTGGTGGGCCGGCCGGGCCCCCTGCCCGCC
>JBOGGR010000030.1:0-21893 GCA_050744025.1 Acidimicrobiales bacterium | reverse complement strand
GCGCCACGCCCGCCCCTGGCCGCGCCACGCCCGCCCCGTCCGGTCCCGCTCCCGCCGGCCACCCGCCCCCCTATCCCTCGGCCACCGCGTCGGCGGACAGGGTGACGACCTCGCGCAGCGCCTCGGTCGACAGCTCGGTGAGCCAACCCTCGCCGGTCCCGACGATACGCTCGGCCAGCGCCCGCTTGGCCTCGATCATGGCGTCTATGCGCTCCTCCAGCGTCCCGACGCAGACCAGCTTGCGGACCTGCACGTTGCGGTGCTGGCCGATCCGGAAAGCCCGGTCCGTCGCCTGGTCCTCCACCGCCGGGTTCCACCACCGGTCGAAATGGATGACCTGGTTGGCAGCAGTGAGGTTGAGCCCGGTTCCCCCCGCCTTGATCGACAGGAGGAAGACGGGCGGGGCGCCGGCGTCCCCGGCCTGGAAGCGGGCCACCATCTCGTCGCGACCCTTCTTGGCCACCCCACCGTGGAGCCACAGCACCTCGCGACCCAGCCGGTCCTGGAGATGCCGCTGCAGCAACGTCCCCATCTCCGCGAACTGGGTGAACACCAGGGCCCGGTCCCCCCCGGCCACGAGCTCCTCCGCCAGCTCGGCCAGGACCGCCAGCTTACCCGAACGCCCCTCCAGGCGGGACCCGTCGCCCAGCAGCTGGGCCGGGTGGTTGCAGACCTGCTTGAGCTTCAGCATGGTGGCCAGCACCAGCCCGCGGCGCTCGATGCCCTCGCTCTCCTCGATCCGGGCCAGCATGTCGTCGACCACGGCCTGGTAGAGGGTGGCCTGCTCCCTCGTCAGGTTGCAGTAGACCTTCATCTCCAGCTTCTCGGGCAGGTCGGCGATGATCGTGCGGTCCGTCTTGAGCCGCCGCAGGACGAACGGCCCCGTCACCCGGCGCAGCACGTCGGCCGCCTCGTCGTCGCCGTAGCGCTCGATCGGGACGGCGAAGCGCTCCCGGAAGCCCTTCTCGCTCCCGAGCACGCCCGGGTTGAGGAACTGCATGATCGACCACAGCTCGCTCAGGCGGTTCTCGACCGGCGTGCCGGTGAGGGCCACCCGATGGCGGGCGGGCAGGCGCCGGACGGCCTGGGTCTGGCGGGCCTGGCTGTTCTTCACGTTCTGGGCCTCGTCGAGCACCACCCGGGCCCACTCGACCACCCTCAGCACCTCTACGTCCCGGGCGGCCAGGCCGTAGGTGGTGAGCACCAGGTCCGACCGCCCTGCCTCCTCGCCGAAAGCGGCCCCGGAGAGCCGCCCGGCCCCGTGATGGACATGGACGGCCAGCCCTGGCGCGAAGCGGGCTGCCTCCCTCTGCCAGTTGCCGACCAGCGACATGGGACACACGACGAGCGTGGGGGCTCGAGCTTTGGCCAAATGGCGCCGTTCCTGCCCCCGCCCGGTGCCCACTCCCGCCTCTCCGCCCCCAACCCCCGTCCGCGCTCCGCCAGCCCGCAGGCGGCGGTCACCGGCGCCGCCGGCACGGCCGGCTCCGCCGGCGCCCGCCGCCTGCCGCTCCGCTACCAGCAGGGCGAGGAGCTGGGCCGTCTTGCCCAGCCCCATGTCGTCCGCCAGGCACGCCCCGACCCCGAGGCCGGCCAGGAACGACAGCCAGGCCAGGCCCCTCTCCTGGTACGGCCGGAGGGTGCCGCCGAAGGCGGCCGGTGTGGGAAGGGCCTCCAGCTTGCGGTCCACGGCTCCGGAGAGGAGGTCCCCGAGCCAGCCGTCGGCCTCGACGCCGACGACGGGGAGGCCCCCGGGCGTGGCGACTCCGAGCCCGATGGCGGTACGAAGGACCGCCCCCGCATCCATCTCGCCCGCCCGCCGGCCTCGGTCCTCCATGAGGGAAAGGGCGGCGGCCAGGTCTGCCTCACCCAGCTCGACCCACTGACCCTTGACCCGGACCAGCGGCTGCTTCAGCCGGGCCAGGTCCCGCAGCTGGGCCGCGCTGAGCACGTCGTCGCCGAGGGCGACCTCCCACTGGTAGGCGCATATGCCCTCGAGGCCGAGCAGCCCCGAAGCGGTCGCGGCCGCCGTCTTCCTCGTCCGGGCCTTGAGCCGCAGCCCGAGCCGGGAGCGGCGCCACCATGGCGGCATCAGCACGCCGAAGCCAGCCTCCTCCAGCAGGGGGATGGCCTCCTGGAGGAGCCGGGCCGCCGCGGCGAGGTCGAGCTGGAGCCCCTCGGGGCGGGCCACGGCCAGGGCGCGCTCCAGCTGCGGGTACAGGCGGCTGGCCCGTCCCAGCCCCTCGAGCAGGCGCTCCTCCGGGTGCTCCACCGTGGCTTCCAGGACATCGAGCGCTCCGCCCGCCCTCCACACGTCCGCGGCCGGGACGAGGAGGCTGGGATCGTCCACCGCCTGGAGGAGGAAGTCGAGGCGCCAGGCGGCATCGCCCTCGTCCTCCGTCGGGGGCACGAGCCGGAAGCAGGTGCGGACCGGACCGGCGGCGCCCTGGGCCGACGCCCGCCACTCGTCCAGCTGGACCGCAAGCTTGGCGAGCTCACCAGGGTCGGCCTCGATCCGGGGGTCCTCGGCCACCAGGGCGGTGAGCCACGCCTCGGCTGGAGTCGGCCGGGCGGGCTGACGGCCCCGGCGAGGTGGGAGGAGCGGGCGTTCCGACAGGGCCGAGCGGGCCATCACGTCGACGGTCGCCTCGAGGATGTGGCGCAGGACCGTTGCGTTGCTCTGGGCCTGCGAGGTGCCCGGCGCTGCGGCGGTGGGAGGCGCTGCCGCCGTGGCCGGGAGCGGTGTGGTGGCCGGGAGCGGTGTGGTGGCCGGGAGCGGTGTGGTGGCCGGGAGCGGTGTGGTCGCCGGGAGCGGTGCGGTGGTGGGAGGCGCTGCCGTGGCCGGGGGCGGTGTGGTGACCCGGCAAAGCGGGGGCATGGCCCGGGCCAGGACCACCAGGCGTGCGGTGTCGCCCTCCGAGGGCACCGGCCGCCAACGGGCCTCGGGGCCAGACGGTCCGGCGACGACAGCGGGCAGGAACCGGCCCCGGGCCACCAGCTCGAGGCCGAGCTCTACGACCCGGGCCATCCACCGGACCGAGTCGCCCGCCATGGCGACCCCGTCGCTCGGCGCAGACGGCTCCGCCCGCTCCGGCCCGGCCAGTGCCAGCAGGACATCCACCGCCCCGGCCGGCCCGAAGACGACCACGGGCACCTTCCAGGGGGCCAGGCAGGGAGGCCCAGGCCGAGAGGGGCCGGGCGGGAGCGATCGCAGGAGCGACCGTGAGGCCAGGGGCCCGGTGGGAAGGCTGGGGAGAGCCAGTGTCAACCGTCCTTCCTCGGCACCCTCGGCCGCCCTGCCCGCTGTCGCCGCCTCGACGACCGCCCGCAGGTGATCGGCCTCGGCGGCGAAGGGATGGCGTCGAGGCCGGGGGCGGGCCGGGACGGAGCCCCGGCGTGGCGGGGCCTGCGCCGGCCGGTCCGGGTCCTCGGCCCACAGGCTGAGCGTGGACGGACCCGACCATGCGCCGTGGAGGACCAGCGTCACGCAGGGCCTCCGGCCGGTGGCCCCGAGTGCCCTCCATCACCACGACTGCGGCCCACGGTGCCGACGCTAGACCTCGAGCCCGGCTCCCGGGTGGACCGTGGCCAGGCCACTGCGGGGGACTGGTGCCCTGACCCGGGAGGCCCGACGCCCCCGCCACGAGATGCCAGGCGGCACTCCCCCCGCGATAGCCTCTCTTGTGCCAGGGGGTGTAGCTCAGTTGGTAGAGCGCTACGTTCGCAACGTAGAAGTCGCCGGTTCGAGTCCGGTCACCTCCACGGCAAAGTCCCAGGTCACGGCGTTGGTCTCCGAGTCCGGTCGGTGGACGTACTGCGTGCTAGGGTCCCGTTGGACTCAAATGGACTCAATCGACGCCGAAGGCGCCGTTGGGGTGGGACTCAAAGAGGGACTCAACTGGCCAAGCGTAGGCGGCTTCGAGGGCCCAACGAAGGCGGCACGATCGACCAGCGGCCGAGCGGTCGCTGGCGGCTCCGCGTCCGGGCGGACGGCCGGCAGGTCGTCTACGGGACCTACGACACCGAGGAGGAAGCGTTCCGGGCCCAGGCCCGCTGGCGCCTTACCAACCTGCTGCAGGCCGATGACCCCGACATCGTGGCCGGCCTTCCCGCCAGCGTGGCCGTCGGGGGAGTGCGTTGCGACGAGTGGTTCGAGCGCTGGCAGGAGGCCAAGGCCAGGCGCCAGTCGGTTGTGCGTCGCGACACCGGCCGGGGTGGGGCCGCTTCCACCGCCTCCCGGGACCGGGCCCAGTGGCGGTGCTGGTGGTCGCCGGCCATCGGTGACCGGCTCCCTCACACGCTGACCACCGACGATCTCGCCTCAGTGCTCCACAAGATGGAGGCGGCCGGGCGCTCCCCAAACACCTTGCGGACTCACTTCATCATGGTCCGGGCCATGTTCAACTGGCTGGTCGCCGAAGACGTCCTCACCAAGAGTCCGGTCACCGGCCTCAGCCTGAGCGTGGACCCCGCTCAAGACCGGGTGCGGGAGATCGTTGTCCCCGACTTCTCGTTCCTGGACTTGCTGGCCGCGCGCCTCCCCACTCCGGAGGACCGCCTCGTGTTCGAGCTGCTGCTCGGCACCGGCGGCCGGCGCTCGGAGGTGGCCGGGATGACGGTGGGAGACGTCGACCTACCGGCCAAGCGGGTGTGGGTGCGCCGGCCGGTCGTGGAGGTCGAGGGTCGCCTGGTGCGCAACCCCACTCCAAAAGGGGGGCGGACGCGGGCCGTCATGGTCGGGCCCCAGCTGGCCGGCCTGCTGAAGGTCCACCTTGAAGGTTTGGGCAGCCCGGTACCGGACGAGCCGTTACTCACCAGTCCCAGAGGCGACGGGTTCCGGTGGAACAACTACCTGTCCCGGCGTCTGCGACCGGCCGTCGCCTCCGCCGCCACCCGGTGGGCGGCCCTGGAGCGCCGCAGGCTCTTGGCGGAGGGATGGTCGCGGAAGGCGGCCACGGCTCGGGTGCTGACCGAGGCGACCAAGCTCCGCCGGCTTACCCCCCACCACCTCCGCCACACCGCGGCGGCGCTGCTCTGGGCAGCCGGGGCCAGCGACGTCGAGGTGCAGCTGATCCTCGGCCACAACGACATCGAGACCTCCAGGCGGCTCTACGCCCACCTCCTGGCTGACTCAGCCGAGAACGCGGCGGCCAGGGTGGAACAGCTCCGCCAGGCCAGGCGCACCTAAGCTGGTGCCCGATGACCAAGGCCGACCTGCACCGCCTGGTGGACGCCCTCCCCGACGAGTCTGTGGAGGGTGCCGGCCTGCTCCTGGAGGGGGTCCTCCGCCACCAGGTCGACCCGGACCAGGCCTGGGTCTGGACCGCTGAGTGGCAGGACCAGATCCGGTCCTCCCTGGCCGACCTGGCCGCCGGCCGGACGCGCCACTTCGACAGCGGCGATGCCTTCCTCGCGTCCCTGTAGCGGCCATCGTTGCCGACCTTCGAGGCGACCGAGCGCTTCTGGCGCGAGTACCACCGGCTGAGCCCTGAGCGGCGGGGCGCATTCAGGCGGACGGTCGAGCGCTTCGTCGCCGATCTCCAACAGGGCAGCTTCCGCGCCGGGCTCAGGGTCAAGGGAATCGCCGGCATGCCGGGCTGCTTCGAGATGACCTGGGAGGCCGACGGGCGAGCCATCTTCACCTACGGTCCCGAGGTCCGGCCCGGCGAGACGCATGTCGTGTGGCTGGCTGTCGGGAGCCACGCAGTCCTTCCCTGAGCGCAGTGGGGGGGCAGGAAGAGTACTGTCGCCGCGGTCAACTGGCCCGGAGCCGGCTCCGGTGCTTGCGGCGGTTCCTGGCGATGTACTCGTCGAGGTCCTCTCGGTGGATCCGGGTGGCCCGGCCGATCTTGACGTAGGCCACCCGCCCGTCGCCCATGAGATTCTTCACCATGCGAACCGAGACCTGGAGGTACTGCGCCGCCTGCTCGGTCGTGAGGAGGGGCGTCCGCGGAGTCCAAGCCTCGGTTGCAGAAGCTGTCTCCACCGATCTTGACGGATCCCGCCACTCCTGGACCGCGGCCGAATCGGTCGCCTTCCGATCGGATGCGGATGGCGGAGATCCCGCTCGCCAGCGGGTGGGCTGATCATGAAGAATCCAGTTGGCCGCGCCGCGGTGTGGGCCTTGCGCTGTCGTCATCGTTGGCCTCTCAAATGGCCTCAAGGGCCTGGACCTCGGTGCTCGCGATGGGGGTGACGCTGTTGTCGACCACGGCACCCCGATTGGATCCTCTCGGCGCTCGCTGCCGGTGGCCGGCATGGGTAGCGGCCACGACAGGCACGGATCGAACCCGCCGAGCACCGTCATTCCCGAAAACGGAGGGCTGCGGGCGAACCAAGTCGGCGATCCCTGCTGGACCGTGAGCAGCCAACCACGAGGCCGGGTCCTCGCCGTCCGGTAGGGCGGCCAAGACCACCTTCCTCCCCTGCTGTGTCGCCGCCTGAGCGACCCTGACGCTCGACTCCCGACCGGGGCCGTCCCCGTCGAAGGCGATGACTGGAGGGGACGGATGCAGACCGAGGACGTGGTCGAGCTGGCGGTTAGACAGCTCACGGCCGGACTGGGTGACGGGGCAGAACCTGCTGGCCACGCCGGCCCGGATGGCGGCCACGGCGATGGCCATGGCGTCGAGGGTGCCCTCCACCACGACCACCTGGCCGTCCCGGTCCGCCGGCGCCGGCAGCGGCTGGTAGAGGTTGACGGCCTTGTCGTAGCGGTGGGTGCGGGGCGGGTTCTTGTACTTGGGCCAGCGGGGGTCGCCGACGTTGCGACCGATCAGCCCGGCCAAGCGCCCGTCAGGATCATGGAGCGGGATGAGCACCCGCTGGCGGTAGAAGTCGCTGACCGGTCCCCCTCCGAGGCGCCGAAGGGCCACGCCGGCGTCGACCAGCTCGTCGTCGCTGAAGCCCCGGGACCGCAGGTGCTCCACCAGCCCGGTCGCCCGGCCCGGGGTGTGGCCGACCTCCAGACGCTGGTTGTGGGCCTCCAGCACCGTGACGTCGATGCCCCTCCCGGCCAGGTAGGCCACACCCCGGTCGTGGAGCAGCCCGAGGGTGTAGTACCGACAGGCCTCCTCCAGGGCCTCCTGCACCCGCTCGGGCGGGGTGCGGCCGAGGTCAGGGTGCTCGGCCTGTCCTACCGGCTCGCAGGCCACCTGGTGGCCGGCGTCGGCGCTACGGCGGTCCGGCGTCGGACGGGACTCCGGGATCGCCCCGGCCCAGGCGTTGGTGAGCGCCGTCCCCGAGTCCAACAACTCGATGGCCTCCGGCCACTCCACGCCCTCGGTTTGGCACACCCACTCGATGACGTCACCGGCTCTCGGGTTCCCGTCTGGCTTGCGGGGCGAGCAGGCGAGACAACACCACAGGCCGTCGTCCAGGTACAAGCGCAGAGAGGGGGAGCGGTCGGGGTGTCCGTGGGCGGGCATGGGGCAGCGCACGGTGAGAGAGCCCCGGCCGTAGGGGAGCGGGATGCCGGTGCGGCGGGCCACCTCGGCCAGGCCGTGGCGGGCTTTGGCCGCCTCGATCGGCGAGGGGCGCTTCACAGCTCCACCCCGACAGGGGCGGCCTCGGCGGCCGGCGCCGGCCTGGGCGAGGGTGAGGTGGCCCAGCGCTCATGGGCCATGCGGGCCGACCACGACAGCCGGTGCACCCGGCGCTCGGGCAGATCGGCCAGGGCCAGGCGTACGGCCAGGGTGTCGCCGCTGCGCCGGGCGGCGTCGAAGGCCACCATCCGGGCCAGGGTGCGCGAGATGGGGGCGTTGCGCCCCAGCCTCTCGCCCAGGCCCAGGCTCACGGCCAGGTCGGTGGTGTCGACCACGCTGGCCGGCCGGACGGCGGCCAGCCGGGCCAGGCGGGCCCAGGCGAGGGTGGTGGCCGGGCCGAGGGCCGAGAGCCAGACTCCTTCGACATAGGCGCTCCCGGGCCGGTGACCCCGGGCCTCGACCACGGGGTCGGCCCAGCGGACGACGTTGATCCGGGGTGGGGTCTCGATGAGGACCTGGGGGTGGGAGGGCATCACTGCCTCCCCCGGTGGGCAGACTGGTGGGGGGACCACGGGGACGAGGACGGCCATGGTCCCTGGGGCTGGCCCGCCGGCTGGGCCGGGTGGTGCCGGGCGCCGTCGCGGTGCCAGCGACCCAGGTGGTCGGCGTAGCCGAGCAGGATGGGCAACTGGTCGCCCCCCTCGGGGGCGGTGTGGATGACCACGCCTTCGCCGAGCCGGCTGACCCCGAGCTGGGGACAGAACCGGAGCCCGTCGCAGGCCACCGCCCGGAGGTAGTCAGCCGGCAGGTGCACCCCGGCGTCTGTGGCCGCCCGACCCAGGCCGGCTGCGACCCAGGCGACGTGGTGGGCGGTGGGCCGGCCCACCAGCGCCACCTCCTGGCACCGACCGGCAGTGGTGAGGCAGGGCTCCGGGGCGGTCCCGGACACCCGGGCTTCACTGCGTCTCCCTGGATCAGGTTGTGCCCCAGGGCCCCCGGTGAGGTCCCTCGTCGTCGTGGAAGCCATCTGTCACCTCCTGACGGGCGACCCGGGTGGCCGCTCCACCCCTGGGCGGGCTGGCCGCCAGCAGTCCCGACCGCCAGCACTCCGGACCGGAGAGCTACACGCTTGACTCCACGGCGGCCTGCTGGCGTCGGGAGACGTCGGAGGCCACGTGGGCCTCCCAGCCCTTCGGGTCCAGAGGTGGCAGGCGGGCCGGGGCCTCCTGGTGGGTGGACCCGCAGGGCAGCTCGCCCGCCCAGGCCCGGAGCAGGGCGGTGACGTCTCGGAGGGCCCGGAGCCAGTCCAGAGCTGCGGTGGCCGGGGCGGTCTCGGAGAAGCTGACCCGCTCGTGGTCCCGCAGAGCACAGAGGGCCTCCACGTGTCCGTTGTGGCGCCACCAGCACGGTGGGATGACGTGGTGGTCCAGGTGCTCGAAGCGACCCTGCAGGGCCTCCACCCAGCTCCGCAGGTCCTCCCACTCGGCCCCGGCGTCGACGGCGGGGACCGAGGGCCAGTGGGTGGCCGCCGGGATGTCACCCAGGTTGGGGGCCGCCCCGTAGACGCCCCGCAGCGCCTGGAGCTCCTGGAGCGGACCGTGGTCGCTTCGGTCCCCGGCCGGCTCGGCGGGTGTCCCTGGGCGCCCCTCGGTGCCTCCGTCGGGTTCAGCGGCCATCGCCGTACCCGCGTCCCTCTGTGCATGGCCGGTCTGGTCCTGGCCGGGACCGCCGGAGCCCGGTCAGGATGAGGTCGCTGGCCTGGGCCCGGTCCATCCGCCTCCAGGCCGGGGCCGACTCCAGGACCCGGTGCAGGTGGTCGTGGCAGGCCCGGTGGAGCGGGACCAGGTCGTCCTGGCGCTCATGGCCGAGGCGGTCGTAGCAGCGGTGGTGCAAGTCGTCCCGGCCGAGGCTCCACGGCCCTCCGCAGGCCTGACAGGTGGGCTCGGTCCCGCACCGGGCCCGGTGGGCGCCCAGCCAGGCCCGGCGGACCTGTTGCCACCCGGCGCTCGCCATCCAGTGGGCGTAGGCGTCCCGCCGGGACAATCGGTCCCTCGACCAGGAGAGCCCGGGGCGGGGCGGGCGCATCAGCTGGCCGCCCGGGCCGGGACCGCCATGGCCGCCTCGAAGCTCCGGCGGGCGGCCACCAGCTGATCGGCGTCGCGTCGGGCGGTCCAGGGGGAGAGGGTCATCATGATGGGCGGGGCCGCCCGGAGCAGCAGGAGCCCGTGGCCCATGGGGATGCGCCGGATGGCCGATGGCTCCAGGATGGGCCGGCGGTGGATGCTGGTAGACACCGACCGGGCCCCCTCGCCGGCCCCCACGGTCTCCGACCACTCCCTGGCGTCGCGCTCTCCGATGAGCCGTGAGATGTCGGTGAGGTCGTCGGCGTTGGCCGAGCCCCCGAGGACGACCTTGACGATGGCGGCGTCCCAGATGGCCTGGGCGGCGTCTCTACTCCAGCGGTCCCTGGCCTGGGCCAGGGACTGGAGCACGGCCACCGTGGTGATGCCAGATCCCCCTCCCTCGGCCATGAGGCCGGGCAGGGAGGGCAGGGCGTAGTTGGCCGCCTCGTCCAGGACGAGGCCCACCGGAGGGTCGAGGCGGGCTCCGGTGGAGATGGCGGCCATGCGCCGGGCGGAGGCGACGACGTCTTCCACCAGGGCGGCCACCAGGTTGGCGGTGGCCGAGGACCCAGAGGCGGTGCCGAGGAGGTAGAGCGTGCCGCCCTCGGTGAGGAAGCGCCCCGGGTCGAAGGCGTCTTGGCCTCTCGGACTGACCGCTTCCAGCACCGCCGGGTCGGCCAGGGGGGCGAAGGTGTTGGCCACCATGGCCCACACCGAGTCCCTGGTCCTCGGATCGGCCGACACGATGGCGTCGAGGGCCTGGTCCCACCCAGGGGTGGCCAGGGGGTCCCGGGCCAGGATGGCCACGGCCTCCTTGGCCCTGGCCGCCGCGTGGGACCAGCGGTACAGGTCGCTTGGGCCCCGGTCGTCGAGGGCGGCCGCGTGGAGCAGGCAGCGGACCCCGGCCAGGGTCTGTTGGTGCCAGAAGGCCCCGTTGTCCACCCCTTGGCGCCCGGTGTCGGCCACCAGGGCGGCGGCTCTCACCATGGCCCGCTGGGGGCTCTCACAGCCCCGCACCGGCGACCACCGAAGGGTGGGCGTGACCGAGGGGGCATGCGCCAGGCCCTCCGGGTCGAAGACGGCCACCGGGCCGAGCTTCTCCCTGGCTGCCAGAGTCACGGTCAGGTTGTCGGGGCGGGTGGAGGTGGTCACCACCGCCCCCGGGGCGTCCAGGATCATGGGGATGACCAGGCTCTGGCCCTTGCCCGAGCGGGGCGGCCCCAGCACCAACACGGAGTCCTCCACGCTGGCCCAACAGCTCATACCGCGGCTGTGGCCCAGGCGGTAGCCGACGTCGGGCGGGCTCGGCTGGGCGAGTGACGGTCGCAGCGTGTCCGCCCGGCGGAGCAGGGCCCGATGCCCGGCGAAGCGGCGCACCTGATTCCGGTCGGCCAGACCCTCGGCCCTGGTGGGGTCCTCCACCGCCCGGGCCGGGCCCTGGCGCAGCATTCGCCGGGCGAGGATGCACAGCCCGCCGATCACCCACAGGAAGAGGGCGGTGAGGGCCCAGTAGAGCGGGGCCGGTCCGACGGGGCCATGCCAGGCGGCGGAGGGATCTCCTGGGTGGGCGAAGGCGGCCAGCTCCCCCAGGGGATGGCCATGGGGGACCGGGTGGCCGCCCAGGAGGGCCGAGGCCACACCGGCGCCCCACAGGGCACCCACCAGGACCACCCCGGCGGCGATGGCCACCAGGGCGTGGTCCCGACCGTCCCGGGGCGCCGGGGCGCTCACAGCCCCGGCTCCTGGGCCTCGGGGCCGGGCGCGACGGTGTCCCCACCAGTCACCGGTCCGGTCGGGCGGAGGCTGTAGGAGGAACAGCGCCTCCCCTGGTGGCCGGCGGGGTCGCCACAGAACACGCAGCCCCCCTTTTGGCCGCCGTCGGAGAGCCCGCACCAGCCCACCTCGCCCGCATCGGTCACGAACACGGTCATCGCCCGGCGCCCGCAGGTGCAGCGCTCGCCCGGCTCCGCCCGGCGCTCGCCCTCCATCACGCCACCTCCACCGGCTGGGGCTCCGGCTCAGGCCCCGGCTCAGGGACCTGGGGACCCTCAGGGAGCTGGGGTCCAGGTGCGGCCATTGGAGCCCGGGCGGCGGCCACTCCCGCCTCGGCACCGGGCACCCGACCACCGCCTGAGTGCGGTGCGGGGCTGGCCTCGATGATGGCCCGGGCGGCCCCGAGCACCCGGTCCTGGGTGGCCAGCACGACCTTGGCCCCGGCCGGCCCGGCCCAGGCCGCCACGTAGGGGAAGGAGTACTCCTGGGTCGCCATGCCATGGGCCCGGGCCACCAGGAAGGCCACCGACTCCCCCTCCACCTCCTTGAAGGTGGCGCCCGGCGGTCCCTCGTGGAGCACCACGTGGGCCGCCTCGTGGATCAGTGACTTCACCATGGAGGCGTCGTCCATGTCGGCTCGGACGAGCACGGTCCTCGATCCCCAGTTGACCTGGGCGTTGGCTCCCTGGATGAAGGAGGCTGAGGGGGCAGTGTCCACCCGGTAGCCCCGGGCCTCCACCAAGGCCAGCACCGCGGCGCCCAGGCCCGCAGGGGCCTCACCCTCCAGGAGCTTGGGCCGGGAGGGCTCGGGGACCGGTGCCCCCGAGGTCATGTTCAGCTCGAAGACGTGCTCGACCCGGAAGCCGGCCAGGGCCTGGCGGCGCTCGACCACCTCACCCGACTCAGGAGCGTCGTACCGGCCGAGGGGGCGGACCTGTCCCTCGCCGTCCACCGCCACCCGGCGGTCCCGGCGGACCGGGGCCAGGATGGCGTAGCCGTGCCGGCCTTTGTCGACCGACCGGCCGACGGCCTTCCAGGTGACGAAGCCGGCCACGTAGGAAGGCTCTGGGGTGGGGACGCGGCCCTCGGCGTAGGCCCGGGCGTGCTGGGCACAGATGAGCAGCACGTTCCCCGGGCTGTAGGCATGCAGCCGGGCCTGGAAGCCCAGGTAGGCCTGCCACTCCTCGCCCGACTGGATGGCCTCCACCTGCTCGACCAGGAGCCCGTGGGCCTCCTCGACCCGTGCCCTCGCCCCCTCCCGCCACTCCTGCCCGGTGATCCCTGCCCGCGCCATCGCCGCCACCTCCTCCGGACGGCCCCGGCGGCCGCCCTGCCCCATGGGCGGCGGGACCGCCAGCAGTGGCGCAGCCCCCCACGGACGATGGCACCGACGTCCCGGCTCCGGCCTCACCCATGGTGAGCTACGGGTAGCTGCCGATCCCTCGCTCATCTCGCCCGTTATGGTCGCCAGCCGGTCGGCGGCCCGGCGCGAATATGCGCCGCTGCAGAAGCTCGCCGTGGAATGAGCTGTCCGCGACGGCGCGCCCCTGTCGTGGAAGTCGTTGGCGTACTAACATCGGCCGATGGACTTCGAGAGCGACCACGTCGTCGTCATGGATACGAATTTCGTTGGTCGCGGTCGGTTGCAGGTCTCCGCAATGCAGAAGCTTGCCGGTCGCTTGTCGAGTCGGGGCCATCACATTATTGTGCCGGAGGTTGTTGTGTGGGAGTGGGCCCACCACGCCCATGAGGCGCTTACGGAAGCTCACTTGGCGATGGAAAGGGCGTCGGCAATGGTCGATGGTAGCCTTGGCGTCGCGGTGCCAGCCGTGGTTGTGCCGGACATCGACGAGGTCGTGGAAAAAGTAACGGCGGCGCTGCTTGAAGTCGACGGTGTTACAACCCTCGCTTCGGAGGAGGTCGATGCGGCCGATGCGATAAGACAGCAGGTCCTTCAAGTGGGCGTGGGAATTCGGAAAGGAGGAGTCAAGACGGGCGCAGCGGATGCTCTAGTGCTTGCCTCGGTGACCCGGATGCTGGACTCGTACGAATCTGTGGTCTTGTGCACCGGGGACAAGGTTCTCGGCGACGCCGCTAACGCTCTCGATGAGCGAGTGACCGTAGCGAGCGATCAACGGGCGTTATGGGCCTGGCACGGTTTGACGACTCCGGGAGTCGCGGACCTTGCGCTACAGATCAAGCTGTTCCTAGCCAAGCATTTCGAGGAAGAACTGTCGCTTGGGCGAGGCCTGGGCGCTTTGAGCCAGGGTTATAACGTAGCCGACAAGATATTTGACTATGCACGATTTGTAACCGAAGACGTGAGGCAAACCGATCTTGATATCAAATCCATATCGGAGGTCGCTGTCGGCGACGTTGAGATAGTCAGTGGTGATGAAATGCCTCACTTGGCAGTCGCGGAGTTAGAGCTATGTGCTGACGCTGTACTGGTTAACTGGTTTATTGGTGGGCCCGATGGTGATCTGCTTGACGAATGGGAAGATCTTCCGGTCAAGGTTGTCGTCCAGGTGACGGTTGAATTGGCCGCCGACTGGACCCCGCAGTCGGTAGACGTGAATGGTCGAGCGCTAGTCGCCCTCGACGAGTGTGAGTAGGCGTCCTTGGCCGCCTCGGAATACGCAGCTCGCCAGAGCCATAAAGCCCGCTAGCATTTGCGACTCAGGCGATCCCGCAGGACCCAGATCGATAAGTAGTTCTCGGCCATCTAGCGGGTGTCCGAGCGGGGCCAAGCGAGGGCTTGTGTCACGCACCTGCATGTGATGGGGCCGGAGTACGCAGAATGAGCGATCAGGATGCCGGAGGTCGGCCCGTTTAGGGGCAAGCAGAACGGCACATGAGGGCGCGTGCCGTAGCCCGGGATGGGGATACTTGCTGACGAGTCGCGTGAGCCGCAGTTAGCGTGCGCCCGACAAGTGCCGAGCTGTGCGCGGCAAAGACCGACAGACGTGAGAAGTCAAACCAGTCCACGACCGCCACTAAACTTGCGATTTAACCACCGGGTCCGGTCGCTTACGCTGAACCCTGGGCTTGCTCGTTCGCCAGGATGAGCTGCCGGGCCTCGTCGGCGACCTTGCGCATGTCGTCCACGATGCGCCGCAGCCGGCGGTCGTTGGCGATCCACTCGGCATAGAGCGCCGCCTCGGTCTCGCTCAGCCGGCGGGTGACGGTCTTTCCAGCGACCTTGGCCGTCCACTGGTAGTAGGGGCCGTGTAGGCGGGGTGGGTCGGCCCCGCAGCGACAGCCGGCCCTGTTGCAGTGGGTGAGGCGCCGGGTCACGCTCCCAGAGGCGATGAACCCGATCTCAGCCAGGGACCGGGCGAGGTCGCGGTAGCGGCCCTGGCAGGCGGCGAGGCGGGCAGCAGAGTCTGTGCGCTTGGCCATGGGAGTCCTCCTTCCGGGTATCCGCGATCCTGCCACCTGAATCGGACAGTATAGCTACGGTCCGATACAGCACGGCGGGAGGACGACATGGGCACTGCGGGGCGGGTCGGGGCGCTCACCGAGGAGCTGCAGGCGCTGAGGTCCTTTCGCCAGGGGCTCTACGCCTGCGGCATCCGGCGAGGCGACGCCCTCTTCGAGCTGTGCGACACCCTCTGTGCCGGCCACGGCGTGGCCACCTCCCCCCCACCGCATCTGAGCCTGGAGCCGGCGTTCCGCCGAGGATGGGGCAGCGCCTATGCGGCGCTGCGGCGCGGCAGGATAGCCGAGGAGTCCCTGCGGGACCTGCTGGCGGCCGCCCGGCCCAGGGACTGGCCGGCGGTGTACGCCGTGGACGCCAGCAGCTGGGCCCGCTGCGACGCCGAGTGCAGCCCCGATCGGGGCTTCTACCACCATCCGTCGCGCCACTCCAACGGGAAGCCGATCGTGGCCGGGTGGAACTACTCCTGGATCGCCCAGCTCAACTGGGAGCACAACTCCTGGACGGCCCCGATGGACATCCGGCGCATCCACCCCCGCGAGGACACCGGGACGGTCACCGCCGACCAGGTGAAGGCCCTCCTCGGCCGGCTCGGCGACGATGGCCCGGTCCCGCTGTTCGTCTTCGACGCCGGCTACGACCCGATCGGGCTGTCGGTGGACCTGGCCGAGGCCAGGGCCCAGGTCCTGGTGCGCCTGCGCTCCGACCGGGTCTTCTACTCCGATCCGCCCGAACGTGAGCCCGGCGCCCCCGGGCGGCCACGGCTCCATGGCAAGCGTTTCGCCTGCGCCGATCCGGCCAGCCGGGGCGAAGCCGATGCCACCCTCGTCACCTCCGATCCCCGCTATGGCCGGGTCGAGGTCCAGGCTTGGTCGGGGCTGCACCCAAAGCTCGCCGGCCGGGGCCGCTGGGCCGGGGAGAGGCACCCCCCGATCGTCACCGGCACCGTCATCCGGGTCCAGGTCGAGCACCTGCCCAAAGCGATGAACGCCAGCGGATCGGTAAAGACGCTGTGGCTGTGGTGGTCAGGACCGGGAAGCCCGGACCTGGATGTCTGCTGGCGTGCCTACATCCACCGCTTCGACATCGAGCACACCTTGCGGTTCGCGAAGCACACGCTCGGGTGGACCACCCCCCGGATCCGGCTCCCCGAACAGGCCGACCGCTGGACCTTCCTCGTCGTCGCTGCCTACAACCAGCTGCGTCTCGCCCGAAGGTCGGTGGCCGATCACCGGTTGCCCTGGGAGCCCCCCCGTGACCCGGCCCGCCTCACTCCGACCAGGGTCCGGCGGGGTTTCCGCCAACTGGTCCAGGTCATCGGCACTCCCGCCAGCCCGCCAAAACCCTCAAAGGCCGGCCCCGGGCGTCCCAAGGGCAGCACTCGAGGCCCAGCTCCTCGCCACCCGGCCATCAAGAAGGCTGCCGCCTAACCCATAGCCGATGGTTAAACCGCAAGCTAAAAGCGCGATGCTATTCGTCAGTGGAACGGGAGTCCCTAGGCGTGGTCTGTAGGGGATTCGAGTACTGCGGGCGAGCTCCTAGCACTCTGGAGCGAACTCGGTATCTTTGCTAGACTGGGACCATGTCCTCCATCCCGGCTCCCCTGATCGACGAGATAAGCGAAGGACGCTGTCTCCCTTTCATTGGAGCTGGGTTCTCTGCTAACTCTGAACTTCCAGGCGATGAAGTCATGTTGACCTGGGAAGGACTGACTCACGCGCTGGCGAGCGCTGGCGATATTCCCGAAAAAGGGCGGAGGACCTGCCGTGGCGGAGGAGTACGAGCACCTTTTCGGACGGGTTGGGCTCATAGACGCTATACGTCGAGCTCTTCACATCGACGCTGCCAGACCAGGACGAGCACACTTTGCATTTGCGGGTCTTCCCTTTGACACAGGGCCCAGCGCCCGACGACGCTACTGAGTGAGTGACGGTCGCTCGGTGGCACATGACGGGCGCCTCAGCCACTCAAATCTTCGGGACGGGCAGGAGATTCATCCGACTGCTCGGTGGCAGAGATACGCGGATCGGGCAGGTGATGCACCCTCTCCTCATCAACGATCACTAGGTATCGACGCCAGACCGACCGTTGCTCTTCTTCAGACAGGGAGGCTGCAGGAGGCCACTGCAATGTGCTATATGCCGGTGGGTAGACAGTAATCAGATCCCCGTGTTACACCCGAAGGGTGAGGACAACAGCAGTAATAGCTGGGGATGGGGGGCGCGGGGGGAAGGGGGTGCATGGCTGTGGATATGTGGACAACCCTTTGTCCGACGGCCCAGGCCGTGTCGCTGAGCTGCTCGGCTCCGGGCTGGCGGCCGCCTGCCATTACGCCTCTCGCACCGAGCTCCGCCCCGAGTGCGAGGTGTTGGCCAGGGTTCACTGCGGGGCCATTGCCCTCTGCCCGAGCTGCGCCACCAGGGCCTCGTTGGTGGGCGAGGGCATGGCCCCGAGGCCGTTGCCGGACCCGTCCTGGCTGGTCGAGATGGCGAGAGCCAAGGAGTCCTGCACCCGGGCCGAGCAGGCCCTGGGAAGGGCCGTGGTCCGGGCCAAGGAGGCGGGCCATCCCTGGAGGGTGATCGGGGCAGTCCTGGGCCTCTCGGGCGAAGCGGCCCGGCACCGCTTCGCCTCGGCACTGGAGCACAGATCGCCGCTGACGCCCCGAGCGGGAGGGGTCTCAGCTGGCCTAGGTTCGAAGGCCGGACCGAGGGCTGACCCATCTCAGATCTCGACCCCGAAAGGGTGTCTTTCCTCTGAAGTGTCGCCCCCGGGTCCGTGCCTTCGAGGACCGGACTGGTGAGTGGCGGGAGGGGACCGCCCCCTCCCGCTCTCGCAGAACCCGGCGTAAGCCTCTCGACTTACCGGGCTCCCACAGGCCGGCGTTGGGTGTCTGCGACAAGATGCCAATGGGCGAACAGCGTTGGCTGGTGCTGTCGGACAGCCGCCAGCCACGCCCACGCCCGCAGGGTCCTGCCCCGCAGTCGTTTGAACTTCTGCATCGCCCATCGAACCAAGTGCTGGTCGATGCGCCGTGCAAGGGAGTACAGCTCGGAGCGATAGAAGGCTCCGTAGTAACCGATCCACCCCCGGACCTGAGGATTGATCTCCTCAGCGAGGTCGGACAGGTCCGATCCGCTGCGACGGTTGAGGTGCCAGTCCCTGATGTTACCGGCCGGATTGGCTGGAGATCGGGTGGCTGGTTTGGGTGTCCACGGTTTGGCTGGTCTGCGTGTCGAGGAGGGCCGTCGGCCCTCAAGGACATCCACCCCTGTCGTCCCCGTCGCCGGGCAAGCCTCCCGGGTGCTCTCCGGCCCCGGGCGTCAAGACGCTCCGGTCGCACTTGACCCGGTGGTGCTAACGCGGGATCGCCTTGTTGCTCCCTTCGATCTTGACCCCCTCATCGACGGGGCAAGCTGGCTCGCCGGGGTCGAACGGCAACAATGGGGGGCCACCAAGAGATGGAGGAGCAGGGACATTTGACCTTGGTGATCACCAGGAAAGGCCCCCCATCGCCGCCGTCAGGCTGCCGCTCTCGCCACCAACCCCCCGAGATGCCGCTGATCCCGGCTGGTCGGGGAAGTCGAGTCTGCCTGCGCTAGTTGGCCGACGCCAGCTTGGACGTTTGGTCCTTTGCGCGCTCTTCGGGTCAGGACTGGCGTGTCCAGGGGACCTTGATCAGGGGCTGACTGTCTCACTTCGTGGCTCGGCTCGGCACCGCCACGCGTACATGGGGACCGTAGCGGCGACGAGCGGTGGGTGCTCGGACGCCCAGCTGGACCGCTACGTCTGTCCAGGGATGATGTTCGCCGACGGCATCGATCACCGTCTTTGGGAGCCAGGCGCGGATCTGGGCGAGGAGGCTCATCATCGCGTGCAGGTCAGCCAAGCTGTCCCCGAGCAGCTCAGGGGTCCTGTCGGCCACCAGGGCGATGATGGCTTCGCTCGCCACCATCGCGCTGGCGTCGTCGAGGAAGGGACGACCAGGAGCCATGGGGGCCCAGTCCTCAGCCTGGAAGGAGTCGATGACCTCACCAGGTGGCACCGCCAGCGCCCCATCGGCCTTTGGAGCATCGCTTTGTTGTCGTCGGGCCATGTGACCTCAGTCCCTGGTGAGCTCGGCCACCGCCTGCTTGGCGGCAGCGTCGTCGACGATGGCCTTGCCCTCGCCGGCGGCGGCGATGAGGGCGGCCACCGCCGCGTTGTTCAGCGCCCGGGGTAAGCCGTTGGCGTAGCGGTGCAAGCGGGCGGCGGCGTCATCGGCGATGATGGCATCCTTGCGCCCGGCCCAGGCCAGGTTATGGCGCAGATAAGCGATCGACTCGGAAAGGTCCATGCCTTTCAGGTGGAAGCGCACCGAGATGCGCTGGTCCAGGGCAGCAAAGACCCCCATGCGCAGCGAGCGGGCCAGCATGGGCTGGCCCACCAGGATGCCTGCGAAAGGAGAGGCCGAGTCGAGATCTTGGTTCCACAACAGCCGTAGCTCCTCGAGCTGGGCCGGGGAGAGAAGGTGGGCCTCGTCGAGCACGAGAAGCACCCGGCGGTGGCGCTCGGACTCCTCGGCCGCCAGAAGCGAGGCGGCTTGGGCCATGACCTCGGCCTTGTGGAACCGGGGCGTGGCGCCTAAAGCCGACACGATGGTGACATACAGGCCCCGGGTGCCGAAGGACGGGTTGGCCACGTAGATGACGTGGTGGGCAGCCGGGTCGAGCCCAGCCACCGCGGCCCGCACGGCCACCGTCTTCCCCGCCCCGACGTCCCCGAAGAGGGCACCGAGAGCCGACTCAGCCACGCAGTGGCCGATGCGGGCCACCGCCTCGGCGTGGGCCTCCCGGGAGAACAGGTCCTTGGCCGGGATCGCCTTGGAGAACGGTGTCCGGGTGAGCTTGAAATGGGCCAGCCATGGCGCCCTGGCGGTCATGGCCTGATCCCCATGCCGGCCAGACCCTCGCCCGGATCATCCTGGTCTTTCCTGTCCCCTGCGACCGCTCCGGTCTCCGGGTCGAACAGGGACATCTCCTTGTAGGACATGGGGCTGACGGTGGCCTCCTCGTGTGCAGCCAGCACCAGACCCAGGTAGTCCACCCCGGTGGGTTGGACAGGAGCCGGCAGAGCCTGGGGGACCGCCGGATGAACGTGGCGTCCGAGCACGAAGGGAACAGCCACCCCGGCGGCCTTGCCGTCAGAGAACACATCGAGGACCGTCAGGTCCTCGGGGTCAAAGCGGCACTCCACCCTCTGGCCCACGAGGGCCGGGTCCACCTGGTAGCGATTTCCCTCCATGGCGATCATCGCCGTCTTGGACACTTTGCGGATGACAGACCACCGGAAAGCCTCCCGCAACAAGCCAGGCTCGGCCATCCTGAGCGGCTGGCCGGCGAGGAAGGCCTCGATGGGTACCTTGCCCGTCTCGGAGTGGGTCCTGGTGTTGCAGACTTGTTCGACCCAGGCCTCGAAGCGATCGTTGAGCTCGGAGAAGTTGGCCACCCCGGTGGCCATGATCTCGGCCAGGAACCGCTCCCTGATGAAGCGGTTGAGCCTTTCTTGTTTTCCCCGGCCTTGGGGTTGATGCGGCTTGGAGTGCACCAGTCGTATCCCCAACACGGCGCAGGATCGCTCCAGCGCTCGATTGGCATAGGGCGCTCCGTTGTCCACATAGAGGCACTCGGGCAGGCCACGGCGCACGATGGCGTCACGAAGCACGTCCTGGCCGGCCCTGGTGTTCTCCTCGGCCACCCAGCGCCCGTGCACGAGGAGCCGGCTGGCGTCGTCCACCAACAGAAAGCACCTGGCCCGCTTGGCCCCTTCGACTCGGGGATGGGGCACGAAGGGACCGACCAGGACGTCGCCGATCCATCTCTCGTTGGGACGGGCGGCTTCGTAGCGGCCATAGGCACGGGGGGCAGCCCCGAGGGCGGCCCGGGACAGACCCTCGGCGGCCAAGTGGGTCCGGATGGTGCGGGGGGACACCTTGACCCCGTGGCGGCGGAAGATGATGTCGGCGATGTGGTCGGCCGAGCGAGCAGGCAGCTCGGCCCGCAGGGCGGCAGCTTCGGCGAACAGCTCGGGGTGGGCCCGGCAGGCTCCGTTGTCGGAACGGGGAACAGGTCGCAGCCCGGCCAGCCCCTTGGCCCGGTAGTCGCGGATCCAGCGATCGAGGGTCCCCCTCGAGTAGGCCACCGAGCCACCGCCCGGGTAGGGGTGGAACACCTCGGCCACGGCTCGCACGACGGCTCCCCGCTCGGCTTTGGACAGGCGGGGGTTGGCCGCTTCGGCGATGAGGCTGAAGCGGTGCAAGGCGATCGTCTCTCGGGGATCGATCGGGCTGTTGTCGGACATGGGATCTCCTCTCTTCGGCCCCGGTCAGGGCACTGGAGGAATCAAACGCCTTCCGCCGATCGCTGCCCAGGGTGGATTCCTGGCCCTGGCCAGCACGGCCCCGCCGCTCATGAGGCTCCAGAACCGCCACAGGGCCACGACCAGGTCCCCGAAGCGCTCCCGGGCCCGTCCCCAGGCCGCCCCGAGGGCCTCCAGGGCGGCTCGTTCGGGGACCACCGAGACCACCGGGGCGGAAGACCCGAGGGTCACGGCCAAAGCGGCGAAGCCCGAGACGAGCATGGGGGCCCGGGAGCGGTGGCGCCGGCGCCATCCCCGGACGGTGGTGTAGGGCACGTCCAACTCAGCGGCCACTGATGCCATCGACTGCCCCGCCACGGCCCGGGCCACCCCGGACCCGATCACCTCGGCGGCATCCTGTCGTCCCACCAGGCAGAAGTCGGGGATGAGGCCATGCGAGGGGGGACCACAGGCCCGGCATCGTGCCCTGCGCACCCATATGGGCCAGACCTGCCTTCCGACTCTGGCGGAGCGGCAGTAGCCGGACTTGAAGCTCATCGGGCGTCCACAGCTCGGACAGTCCGGGCGGGGAACCTCGGGTTCCCGGCCGGCCACCGAGTAGGTCTCGACACCGAGGGGACAAGCCCATACTATGGCCATGGCGACTAACCGCCTTTGGACCCCTCCCTCGAGCGAGAACTCATCACGGGAGGGGTCCTTCGCGTACAGGGACCCCCATCC
>JBOGGR010000029.1:0-22450 GCA_050744025.1 Acidimicrobiales bacterium | reverse complement strand
GGGCCGAGGTGCCGTACATCAGATGGGTCCGGCACAGCCCGAGGACGGCGTCGGCCAGCCCGCCCGTCGGGTCGGCGCGGACAGCCCGGGCGACAGGTGCCCAGTCCGCCAGGTCGCCCCTCTCCAGGAGGTCGTCGATGGCGGCGAGGCCGAGCTCTTCGACCCTGCCGCTGCCTGGGGGCGGCTCGAGGTTGCGGCCCAGCATCACGGTCCCTCTGCGTCGGCGGCCATCAGGTCGAGCATCCGGGCGCCAAGGGCGCGACATGCCGCCACGACGTTGGCCCATTCCTGCCAGCGGGCCTCGAGGCGCCGGTAGCGGGCGAGGTCGACCTCGTCCAGGTCGTAGGGGGCCGGATCGGCTAGCCGCTCGGCGAAGCGGATACACTATTTGGTCGAGTTCGGCAAGGGGCCCCTCGCAGAGTAACAACACCGGTAGGCGGGTCTCGGAGGTAGACTTGTGGTGTGGAGGTGAGTGAGTCGGCGTTGGCGGCCATGTTCGCCACGGTGATGTCGCTTTTGGACGAGCGTCAACGTCGACTGCTGGCGAGAGTTCCTGCTCGGGCATTCGGGCGGGGCGGAATCGCGGTGGTGGCACGCACCGCGGGGCTCAACCGCTCGACGGTGCAAAACGCTGTTTGCGAAGGGCCTAAGGCAAAATTGGAGAGTCACAAATACTAATGCAGCATCCTCCTGGCTCGGAAGTGCTGATCCGTGGGCGCTTGCCCAACCTGGCCGGCAAGCGCGTCTTGGACGTTGGGTGTGGCCAAGGCGGAATAGGCTACATGCTCCGTCAGTGCCCAGGTGGTCTCGATGCGCACCTCACCGGTATAGAGCTGTACGAACCTTACCTAGACTTCGTTCGTCGCTTTCACGTGTATGATGATCTGATCGCGGGTGATGTTACTGATACTAGCGTTGACCTAGCATTAGCACGTTTCGATGTCGTGCTCGCCTGCGAGATATTGGAACACATCCCGAGACCGGCGGCCGACCGGCTGCTGGATCGCATCGAGGAGCTGGCGATCGACATGGTCATCGTCTCGACGCCCAATGGCCCAGATCTACGGCCACCCATCGATGGGGTCGACAGCGAGGCTCACGTGTCAGTGTGGCGCGTGAGCGACTTTCGCAACCGCGGTTACGAGGTCCGGGGAATCGGCTCCCGCATCCACCGATCAGCCCGCCAGAACCGTTTGACCATGGTGGCCTGGCACTCGCTCACGCCAATAGCGATCAAATTTCCGCTGATTGCAGGCACCATCGTGGCGGTCAAGCTCATGGACCACCGGACCACGACCCCCGCGTCGGCCCAGGCGGGGTTCTCAATCTTGGCCCCAGGTGATCACCAGGGCATCGTGACTGGAGAGCGCTGCTCTGCCGTCCACGACCATGACGCTCCTTGAGTTTCTCCCTCTTGACTGGGCGGTCAGGTCCGACCACAATGAGCGGTGGGCGCCGCGATGTGCGGAGCAGGCAGGCGAGGGGTAGCGACGTGCTGTGGTGCGGACCGGCGCGCCAGGAAGTCGGGGCGGCGGCCCGGCCACGGGATCGGGGCCAGGCGGCTCCTCCTGGCCGGCCCCTCGGGTCCTGGCGGCTGGCCCGGGCGAGGGGCGCCCAGCCGTGCAGGTCGCCCCTCTCCAGGAGGTCGTCGATGGCGGCCGTGGGCGTGGCCTACCGGTTCTGTGTTGCGCTAGGCTTGCAATGCAACACAGAAGCGTTCGAGTGTCGAGTGGGACGAGAACAAACCGTGGCCACGCCTGCCGGCGGGTCAGCGCGTCGGAGATCGAACAAGTGATCGCCAATGCCACCAGCTACCGGCCTCACGGCCGCTACGCCGATCGCATCTTGTTCACGTGCTGCACCGACGGTGGCAAGAGGGTGACCGTCGTCGCCCGCTACGACAGCGGCCGCCAGCTCGTCCCGCCGATCACCGCATGAGAGGAGACGTGAGCGAACCGACTTCCACCGCAACCGACGCCGAGCTGGCCGACTACTACGACCAGCACCGCGACGGGGACTGGAGCGAGCCCCAGCCAGTGCAGCGACCCGAGCGGCTCGACGTCACCATCTCCGTGCGCTTCAGCTCCGCCGAGATCGCGGCCGTTCGCGCCCAAGCCGAGGCTGCTGGTCTCAAGCCCACCTCCTACATCCGCCGGTGCGCGCTCGCCCCGGAGGGACCGCCGATCGACCGCGGTGAGCTTTCCAAAAGCGTGGCGGCGCTCTCGCGTGACCTGGAGCACCTTCGCCGTGCCGCCGGGTAGCCTTCGGCTTGCCCGCCTGCTCGCCGATGGCGAGCCGATCCCGGACGAGGTCGGCCAGCCGCAGCTCCTGACGGTGACCGTCGCCGCCTGAGTGCTCCGCTCCTGGGCCGCGACGGCCGCCATGTTGGGGGTGTCGGCCGGCGGGGGTGGGCGCGGGGGAGAGGCGGAGGATGCGCCATTTCGCGAAGGAGACGCCGGCGCGTCCGGGCCAGTCGGGCGCGCCGGGGCGTGGCCTCTCGCATGCCCCGGCCTGTTGAGGTCGATCCTCTCCCAGGCCGGCGTGAGCAGTGAGGAGCTCCGGGCAGCCTTGTGAGACGATGGGGCCGTGCGTACCTATACGATCGTGGTCGAACCTGACGAGAGCGGTGACCTCGTCGTGTCCGTACCGGCTCTTCCCGGGTGCTTCACCCACGGCAAGACGATCGAAGAGTGCAAGGAACGGGCCGCCGAGGCGATCGAGGTGCATATTGCCGGCCTGCTCGCCGATGGCGAGTCGGTCCCGGACGAGGTCGGCCAGCCGCAGCTCCTGACGGTGACCGTCGCCGCCTGAGCGCTCCGCTCCTGGGCGACGACGGTCACCATGTTGGGGGAATCGGCCGGCGGGGGTGGGCGCGGGGCGAGAGGCGGAGGATGCGCCATTTCGCGAAGGAGACGCCGGCGCGCCCGGGCCAGTGGGGCGCGCCGGGGCGCCTCTTGCATCCGCCCCCCCTCTCGCATCGGCCTCGCCTGGTCGGGCGTCAGCCGGGGCCGCGACCGAGCCTGATCTCGCTCTCCTGGTCGTCGTGGACGGCGACCAGGGCGAGCCGGCCGCCGGTGGCCTCTACGTAGGCCCGCAGCGTCGAGACCCGCATGTCGGGGCGGCGCTCCAGCTCGGAGACGTCGGACTGGCTGATGCCGATCCGTCTCGACACGTCCTTCTGGGTGAGGCGCTGGCGCCGGCGGAGCCCGGCCAGGCTCTCGCCGCAGGGTTCGGCTGGCTCGTGCGCCGGGAACTGGTCCTGGTCGCGCAGACCACGGACCCAGGCCTGCCACAGGGCCGAGGTGCCGTACATGGGGTGGGTCCGGCACAGCCCGAGGACGGCGTCGGCCAGCCCGCCCGTCGGGTCGAACAACCCAGCTGGCAGGCCGACGGCCTTGGCCCGCCCCAGCTTCCCCACCTCCACGAACAGCGTCTCTATGCCCAGCTTGCCGGTCGGCCTTGAGCTCGGCCAGGAAGCCTCCGTCGTCCTCCTCGGCCACGATGGCCTCCAGGTGGGAGATGGCCACCTCGGAGAGCCGCGAGGTGGCGAGGGTGGTGAAGCGCTGCTCGAAGGCGGCCGGGTCGTCCCAAGGACCCGCTCGATCCGGCTGGTGCCCGGCGTTTCGATGCGCTCGGCACGACAACGGGCCAAAAGGGCCTCTCGAAGACGGTCCCCGGCCAGCTCAACCGGGCAGACTTCCTCGGAAAGCCATGCCGCAAGCTTGTCCTCGTCACCGACCGGTGGCCTCCCGGAACCCGAGCGCCTTGCGAACCTGTGCCCGATGGTACTTGACGGAGCGACTGGACCACCCGTAGCTGGCGAACTCCGCGGCCGGCACCCCGACCTGGCGGGCCACGTAGTCCACCGCCGCTCTCGGCACCTCGCCGGCGTGACGGGGGAAGCGGCCCTCGAGCTCGAAGTACTTGAGCAACAAGGCGAAACCGAGCCGCGTCGGCCCCCCCATCTTGTTGGCCACGAGGTCCCAGTCGCTCTTGACCAGGGTCCAGCAGTCGATCAGCTCCTCCGGCTCCCAGTCCCGCTGCGCGTCCTCTCCCTCTGCCCGGCCCCGGCCCGGCCTCTGTCACCAGCCTTCCGCCGCTCGCCCAGAGGCTACAGCAAGTGCCGAGAAGTAGCGGAGTCGGCATACCTGGATTCAGGGGAGTAGTGTTCAGGCGGAAGTCCCAGGGCGGACGCCAGTGAAACCCGGAGTTTTTGCCCGAACGAGGAATGAATCCGGCCACTCTCAAGACGAGCAGGCGAACCGGCCCGGAGTGCCATGGTCCAGTGGAGGAGGACGCCACGCAGATTTATCCAGGGATCACGATGGACCCGGGCGTCCGGTTCGGCAAGCCATGCATCGCCGGGACCCGCATCGACGCTGCCACGGTGTTGGGCGCCATTGGCGCTGGCGACAGCGTCGATGCGGTCCAGGAGGCCTACGGCTTGAGCCAAGACCAGGTCTTGGCAGCCGTCCGGTACGCGGCGCACGTCGCGGCCCACCTACCCCCGGCGGTCCGAGAAGTGTCCTGACCGAGCAGTGGCATGAGGATCCTCCTCGACGAGAACTTCCCCATCCAGCTCTACCGGCGCCTCCGAGAAGCCGGACACGACGCTGAGCACATCATCGCTCTTGGTTTCCGCGGCCTGCCCGACGACGCGATCCGCCGACGGTTAGTCGCCGAGGTCGACCTGATCTTTCTCACCCAGGACACTGAGTTCGCAGAGCTGCCGCTGGACACGCTCGCCACCGTCATGATCTCCCGAGTCCCCCAAGCCATCCCGATCGCCCGACGCGTCGAGCTGTGGGAGCGCGCCATCGAGAACTTCGTTCAGGACCCCATCCCGGGAAGACTCTTCGAGGTGCTCGACGATGGACGAGTGGCGGCCTGGAGTGTCCACGACGGTTAGTTAGCAGTGATGATCACGACGGCCACGGTCCACTTGGCGAACCGCTCCAGTAGCAACGTGCAGTGCATGCAGTGCATGCAGTGCACTTTGCCCCTGGTGACATGGACCCGAGCACTGGGCCATGTTGTTGGGGTCCGCCTCGTTGCGGTACGACTGGTGGACGAGCATCTACGCAGCCTTCCCGGCCGCGTCGAGGGCGATGGCTGCCCGGCGTCTCGCCGAGCGTCGCCCGTACAGCTTGGCGCAGGAGCTGGTGAGCACCTCCACCATGTCACGCACCGAGTCGTCAGCGACCTCGGCTTCTTCGACCACGACCACGCGCCGGCCCTTCCCGGCGGGAGCGGCTTCGAGATGCTCGACACCGAAGCGAGCCAGGCGGTCACGATGCTCGACCACGATCGTGCCCACCGCCGGGTCCCGGAGCAGGGCGAGGAGCTTGGTCCGATGGCCGTCGAGCCCAGAGCCCACCTCGGCAACCACCTTGGTTGGCGGCAACCTCGACTCCGTGGCCTCGATCGTCAGCCTGGCCACCGGCTCGTCCAGGTCCGCCCGTTGGTCGCCCGAGGAGTCCCTGGCGTAGATGCCCACACCACCGGCCACCTGTCGAGGTTCGTCCACCAGGATCGTGGGATGGCCAGCTCGCGGGCAGGAACCGGGAGCACCCCGGCGTGGAACCAGCGGGTGGCGCTCTGGCGGCTCACTCCGTTCTGCCTTGCCCACTCGGACAGCCTCACGGTCTCCATCATGACCAGGGGGTGTGACACTCATGGCCGGCCGAGACAGCATCACCCATTCCGCTCAGCAGTTGGCAACCCCGAGCGGCGCTAGCATCCCCGGCCGTGGCCAATCTCCTCGAGGTCGAGGGCCTGCGGACCGACATCCACCGCCGGCGGGACATGGTTCACCCGGTGGACGGGGTGTCCTTCACCATCCGGCCGGGAGAGACGGTCGGGCTGGTGGGCGAGTCGGGCTGCGGCAAGACGATGACCGGCATGTCGATCATGCGCCTCCTGCCCCCCGGAGGCCACATCGCCGGCGGGGCGGTGCGCCTGAGCGGCAGGGACCTGGTCCCGCTCTCGGTGGCCGAGATGCGCCACGTCCGGGGCAACGAGGTCGCCATGGTCTTCCAGGACCCCATGACCTCCTTGAACCCGACCATGACCATAGGCCGCCAGATCGGCGAGTCCGTGCGCCTGCACCAGGACGCCTCCAAGGCCCAGGCCAGGCGGAGGGCCGAGGAGGTCCTCGGCCTGGTCGGCATGCCGCGGCCCTCGGAGCGCCTGGACGACTTCCCGCACCAGCTGTCGGGCGGCATGCGCCAGCGGGCCATGATCGCCATGGCCCTGGCCTGCGAGCCCGCCCTCCTGATCGCGGACGAGCCCACCACTGCCCTGGACGTCACCATCCAGGACCAGATCCTGGAGCTGCTGGACGACCTGAAGGAGCGCCTCGGCATGGGCATGCTCCTCGTCACCCACGACATGGGGGTGATCGCCGGGCGGGCCGACAGGGTCATGGTCATGTACGCCGGGCGCATCGTGGAGTCGGCCGCCACCACGACGTTGTTCTCGAGGCCCCGCCATCCGTACACCGAGGCCCTGCTCGAGTCCATCCCCACCCTGGAGCAGGACAAGGAGAGCGAGCTGTACTCGATCCCCGGGCTTCCCCCGAGCCTGGTCGACCCGCCCAAGGCCTGTCGCTTCGCCGACCGCTGCCGCTACGCGACCGCGGTGTGCAGGGACGAGGACCCGGTCCTCGGGGGCGAGGACCCCGACCACCCGTACGCCTGCTTCCACCCCCGCCCGGTGACCGGCCCCGAGCCCGTCCCGGTGTCGGTGACGGGGGCCCGGGGAGAGAGGGCCCACGGCTCGGAGCCGGAGCCCCTGCTCGAGCTGGTGGACGTGGTGAAGGACTTCCCGGTCACGGCGGGCATCCTGCAGCGCAAGGTCGGCTCGGTCCAGGCGGTGTCCGGGGTGTCGTTCACGGTCGGCGCGGGGGAGACCTTCGGCCTCGTCGGCGAGTCGGGGTGCGGCAAGACCACCATCGGGCGGCTCATCGTGGCCCTCGAGCGGCCCGACTCCGGCGAGATCCGCTTCGACGGGGTCAACCTGGCCACCTCGAGGGGAGGAGACCTGCGGCGCCGCCGCCGGGACCTCCAGCTCATGTTCCAGGACCCCTACGCCTCGCTCGATCCCCGCATGAGGGTGGGCAGCATCTTGAGGGAGCCCCTCGTGGTGCAGAAGATCGGGACGAGGCGCGAGCAGAAGGACCGGGTGGGGGAGCTGCTCGGCGACGTCGGCCTCGCCCGTGACGCTGTCGAGCGCTACCCGCACGAGTTCTCGGGCGGCCAGCGCCAGCGGATCGGCTTCGCGCGGGCCCTCACGCTGAGCCCCCGCCTCATCGTGGCCGACGAGCCGGTCTCGGCCCTGGACGTCTCCATCCAGTCCCAGGTCCTCAACTTGATGAAGCGCCTCCAGTCGAGCTTCGGGCTCACCTACATCGTGATCTCCCACGACCTGTCGGTGGTGAAGTACCTGGCCGACCGGATCGGCGTCATGTACCTCGGCAAGATGGTGGAGATCGGCCCTGGAGCCGACATCTACGACCACCCGGCCCATCCCTACACGGCCGGCCTGCTGGAGGCCATCCCCGAGCCCGACCCGGTGAGGGAGCGGGCCAAGCCCGAGGCGGCCATGAGAGGCGAGCTGCCGTCGGCGCTCCACCCCCCGTCGGGCTGCCGGTTCCGCACCCGCTGCCCGAAGGCCCAGGAGCTCTGCGCGAAGGAGGAGCCGCTGCCCCGGCCCTTCGGACCGGGCCACCTGGCCGCCTGCCACTTCCCCCTCGAGCCGCCCCAGGGGCTCCCCGGGCAGGCCGCTGCCACGTCGTCCTCCGAGGGGGCCGACGCCGCCCGCCGGGGCCGCCAGCAGGAGCCGGCGGCCGGCGAGGTAGCATGGCGACGCCTTCGACAGTGAGGGTGAGGGCAGCGCTCGTTCGCCCGGTCAGACCCCGGCTGTAGGCCATCGTGGTCCTTCCGAACTTCTTGCGCGGCTGGCAGGAAGGTGAGGAAGACCTTGGAGAGCTACGGGACGGCCACCATCGAGAGGCCGGCGCGCTCCGGCCCCGGACCGGGCCAGCCGCCTGCGTCCCCCGACGCCGACTACGTGGAGCTGGCCCGCCAGGTCCGCCAGGCCGGCCTGATGGACCGGCGCCCGGGCCACTACGCCCTCCGGATCGGCGTGAACATGGCCCTCCTGGCAGGGGGTTGGGTGGCCTTCTTCCTGATCGGCGACTCCTGGTACCAGCTCGGCATCGCCGCGTTCCTGGCTGTCCTCTTCACCCAGACCGGCTTCATCGGCCACGACGCCGGCCACCGCCAGATCGGCGCCACCCGGAGGGTCAACGAGCTGGTGGGCCTGGTGCACGCGAACCTCGCCATCGGGATGAGCTACGGCTACTGGGTCGACAAGCACAACCGCCATCACAGCCACCCGAACGAGGTGGGCCGGGACCCTGACGTGGGCCCGGGCGCCTTTGCCTGGACCGCCGAGCAGGCCCGCTCCACGCGGGGTCCGGCTCGGGCGCTGGTTCGCCACCAGGCCGGGCTCTTCTTCCCGCTGCTCGTGCTGGAGGCGGCCAACCTGCACGCCTTCAGCCTGCGCGCCATGGGCACGCGGGCGGTCAGGCACAAGTGGCTGGAGGGGCTGCTGCTCCTGGGCCATGCCGCCGGCTATGTCGCGGCGCTGGTCATCGTCCTCTCCCCCGTCAAGGCCGTGGTCTTCGTCGTCGTCCAGCAGGGGCTGTTCGGCCTGTACCTGGGCTGCTCCTTCGCCCCCAACCACAAGGGGATGCCGATGCCGGCCCCGGGGGAGGAGACCGACTTCCTCCGCCGCCAGGTCCTCACGGCCCGCAACGTGCGCGGCGGCCGGTTCGTGAGCCTGGCCCTCGGGGGCCTCAACTACCAGATCGAGCACCACCTGTTCCCCACCATGCCGATGTCCAGCCTGTGGCGGTGCCAGCCCATCATCCGGGCGTTCTGCCAGCAGCACGGCGTCGCCTACGCCGAGAGCGCCCTACTCGGCTCGTACGTGCAGGCGCTCCGCCACTTCCGCGCCTGCGGGGCGCCCCTGCGCCCTGGGTGAGACGGAGAGGGGATCGAGCATGACCGACAACGGTGCTGCCCCTGGGCAGGGCTTCTTCGCCGGGCTGCGCTGGCGGCTGGTCGGGCCCTTCCGCGGCGGCCGGGTGGTCGCCGTGGCCGGCCACCCGGGCGCCCGGGGCACGTTCTGGTTCGGCTCGACGGGCGGGGGCGTCTGGAAGACGGTCGACGGCGGCCACTCGTGGCGCAACGTGTCCGACGGCTTCTTCGAGCGGGCCTCGGTCGGCGCCCTGGCCATCGCCCCCTCGGATGCCAACGTCGTGTACGCAGGCATGGGGGAGTCTTGCATCCGGTCCAACGTGGCGGCTGGGGACGGCGTCTACCGCTCCACAGACGCCGGGGCCACCTGGGCGCACCTCGGCCTGGAGCAGACCCGTCACATCAGCCGCGTGCGGGTCCACCCGTCCGATCCCGACCTCGTCTACGTGGCCGCCCTCGGGCACGCCCACGGGCGGAACGACGAGCGCGGCGTCTACCGCTCGGCCGACGGGGGGCGGACATGGGAGCTCGTGCTGCACCGCGGCCCCGACGCCGGCGCCGCCGACCTGGCCATCGACCCCCACAACCCTCGGGTCCTCTACGCCTGCCTATGGCAGGCGAGACGCCTCCCCTGGCGCCTCGACAGCGGCGGCCCGGGGAGCGGCCTCTGGCGGTCCACCGACGGGGGGAGCACGTGGAGCGACCTCTCCTGCCGCCCGGGCCTGCCCAAGGGGACGCTGGGCAGGATCGGGGTGGCCCCTTCGCCGGCCAGGCCGGGGCGCCTGTGGGCGATCGTCGAGGCGGACGACGGCGCGGTCTTTCGCTCCGACGACCACGGGGACCACTGGGAGCGCCTGTCCGAGCAGGCCGACCTCCGCTTCCGGGCCTGGTACTACCAGCACGTCTTCGCCGACCCGCTCGACTCCGAGACCGTATGGGCCCTCGACATGGACGTCTGGCGCTCCCACGACGGCGGCCGGACGTTCGACGAGGTGCCCGTGCCCCACGGGGACGCCCACGACCTCTGGTTCGACCCGGTCGACCCCTCCCGGCTGATCCTCGGCAGCGACGGTGGGGCCAACGTGAGCCTCGACGGCGGCGTCACGTGGTCGAGCTGCTTCAACCAGCCCACGGCCGAGCTCTACCACGTCACCACCGACACCCGGGAGCCGTACCGCATCTACGCCGCCCAGCAGGACAACAGCACGATCTGCCTCCCGAGCCACTCCGAGCTCGGCGTGATCACCGCCCTCGACACCTATTCGGTCGGAGGAGGCGAGAGCGGCCACATAGCGGTGAGGCCGGACGACCCCGACATCGTGTTCGCCGGCAACTACCAGGGCATCATCACCCGCTACGACCATCGCCGGAGGACGAGCCGGCCCATCGACGTGTGGCCGGAGTCGAGCGGCGGCGGTCCGGCCGGCGAGGCGAGGTACCGATTCAACTGGACGGCGCCGATCGTGCTCTCGCCCCACGATCCCGGGGTCCTCTACCAGGCGGGCAACCGCGTCTTCCGCTCCGACGACGAGGGGCAGACCTGGCGGGCGGTGAGCCCCGACCTGACCCGCAACGACCCGGAGAAGCTCCGGTCGTCGGGCGGGGACCTGACGGCGGACAACACCGGGGCCGAGTACTGCTGCTGCGTCTTCGCCCTGGCGGAGTCCTCGTTGGAGCAGGGCCTGCTCTGGGCCGGGACCGACGACGGCCTCGTCCACGTGAGTCGGGACGCCGGCTCGACCTGGCTGGACGTGACCCCGCCGGACATGCCCGAGTGGGCCCGGGTCAGCTCCGTCGAGCCCTCCCGCCACGAGGCCGGGACGGCGTACGTGGCGGCCGAGGCCCACCTCCTCGACGACCCCGCCCCCTACCTGTGGCGGACCAGCGACCTCGGCGGGACGTGGGAGCGCCTGAACGCGGGGCTCCCCGGCGGGGAGCCGTGCCGCGTGGTCCGGGAGGATCCCACCCGGGCTGGCCTCCTCTACCTGGGCACCGAGGGAGGCGCTCACGTCTCCCACGACGGGGGCCGGTCCTGGTGGTCCCTGCGAGGCAACCTGCCCGCCTGCCCGGTCCACGACCTCGTCGTCGAGGGCGACGACCTGGTTGCCGCCACCCACGGCCGGTCGGTGTGGATCCTCGACGACCTCCCGGCCGTGCGGGAGCACGACCCGGCGCGCTCGGGGGAGGCGGTGCGCCTCTACGGCCCCCGGACGCTGGTGCGCTACCCGGCCGGGCGCACCCTGAGCCGGGAGGGCCCGCCGGGCAGCCGCCAGCACTCCTGGGCCGGGGTGGCCGTCGTCTCCTACGACCTCGAGAGGGCGGAGGAGGAGGGCGAGACCGAGCCGGTGCCGGTGGAGGCCGGCCGCAACCGGGCCGCCGGCGTCACCGTGCTGTACTGGCTGGAGGACCCGGGGGAGGCGTCCCTCACCCTCACGTTCTCGGACGGCCAGGGGAACGAGATCAGGAGGCTCCGCTCCCGGACCGAGGACGACGAGCCCGACCGGGCCCGCCATGTCGTGGAGAAGGGCAAGGACCGCCCGAAGGAGCCCAGGGCCCCGCGCCGCGCCGGCCTCAACCGCTTCGTGTGGGACACCAGGCACGACCCCGGCACCCGCATCGAGCACGACCCCCCCAAGGAGAAGGGCCTCCCCGAGCAGGAGGGCCCGGCTGTCCCCCCGGGCACGTACGAGGTGCGCCTCGAGATCGGGGACCACCAGGTGTCGGCGTCCTTCGAGATCGCCGAGGACCCGCGCAACCCTGCCACCCCGTCGGACCATGTGGCCCGCTACGGGCTCGGCCTAGAGCTGTGGCGCCGGACCTCGGAGCTGAACGCGGCGGTCAACTCCATCCGGGAGCTGAAGCACCAGCTCAGCCGATGGTCGTCCCGGGGCGGAGGCGATGGGCGGCCCGACGCCGCCGGGAGGAACGGCCCCGGTCCGAGCGAGGTGGAGGCGGCGGCAGGCCCGAGCGAGGTGGAGTCGGCGGCCGGTGCCCTGCGTGACGCCCTCACCGGCGTCGAGAGGGACCTGACGCCGGTCGATGCGAAAGGGAGCCTGGCGCTCGGCAACCCGGACCGCCTGGATGGCAGGCTGCGGGCGCTGTCGCGCTTCGTCGACGTCCCCGCCCGCCCCACCGAGTCGGCCGTCGCCGTCGCTGGGGAGCTGTCGGCCCAGCTGGACCACGCCCTCGAGCGTCTGGCCTCGCTGGTCGGGACGGATGTCGCGGCCTTCAACGATCTGCTGGAGCGTTGCGGCGTCCGAGCGGTGGGCGCCCCGGAGAGCAAGGAGGAGGAGAGATGAGGCAGCTGATGCGCTCCAGGGCCTGGCTGGAGCTGGGGATGGCCGCCCTCACGGCGGCCCTGGCCATCGTCACGTGGTCATGGGGCAGCTGGATCGAGCTGGCGTTCGGGGTCGACCCGGACCACGGGAGCGGGGCGCTCGAGTGGGCCATCGTGGGAGCGGCGGGCGCTGCCTGCCTGGGCCTCCTGCTGGCCGCCAGGCGTGAGCTGGTCCAAAGGGGAGGGGCGAGGGCGGCCCCGGCCGACTGAGCATCCGGGTGGAGCCGGTGCACGCGTGAGGCCGGAGCAGGGTGGCCGGGGGAGCCTGCTCGGCCACGGCGACTTTCGCCTCCTCTGGCTCGGCCAGACCGTCAGCGTGCTCGGGAGCCAGGTCACCCTGGTCGCCCTGCCCCTGGCCGCCGTCGTCGTCCTGCACGCCTCGACGTTCCAGGTGGGCCTGCTCACCGCCGCGTCGACCCTCGCCTTCCTGGTGATCGGGCTGCCAGCAGGGGCCTGGGTGGACCGGGCCCGCCGGCGCCCGGTGATGGTCGCCGACGACCTGGTGCGGGCGGCCGTGCTCACGTCGGTCCCCGTCGCCGCCGCCGTGGGGGGCCTGACCATGGCCCAGCTCTATGCGGTGGCCCTCGTGGCAGGCGTGTGCACTGTCTTCTTCGACGTCGCCTACCAGTCCTACCTCCCCGCCCTGGTCGGGCGGGAGAGGCTCGTCGAGGGCAACGCCAGGCTGGAGACCACCCAGGCCATGGCGAGGGTCGGGGGGCCGACGCTGGGCGGCTTCCTGGTCCAGCTTCTGAGCGCTCCCCGGTCCGCCAGGTCCACCTGTCCGCCGGCCTCATCGGGGTCCTGTTCTCGGCCGCCAGCGCCGGCGGGGTGGTCGGCGCCGTCAGCGCCTCGGCAGTCGCCCGGCGGCTCGGATCGGCCCGGGCCCTCTGGGTCTCCATGCTCGTGGCCGAGCCGTTCGGCCTGCTCCTGCCGCTCACCTTCCCCGGGCCCGGGCTGGCCCTCTTCGCCGCCGGGTCGTTCGTGGTGGCCCTCGGGGGGACCGTCTACAACGTCAACCAGGTCAGCTTCCGCCAGGCCCTGTGCCCGACCCGGCTGCTCGGTCGCATGAACGCCACCATGCGCTTCCTCGTCTGGGGCACCCTGCCGCTCGGCGGCCTCCTCGGCGGGGCGCTGGGGACCTGGCTGGGCAACCGGGGCGCCCTGTGGGTGGCGGTGGCCGGAGAGGGCCTGGCCGCCCTCTGGCTGCTGGCCTCCCCGCTGCGGGGCATGCGCGACCTGCCCGACGACCCGTCCCTGCTCCGGGCCGCCGGCTGACCCGGGTGGCCTCCCGGGCGGCGGCCCGAGCGCCCGGGCCTCCTCTGTCCCCGGCTGACGGAGCTACGAGGGCCGGGACCAGGTCCTGACGTCCGCCTGGCCGGCCGCCGCCCCGGCGCTCGCCGGCGGGGGCTCGACGGGCGGGGAGGTGTCGGCGACGGCGCTCACCTCGGGCAGGGCGTCACCCGCCGACAGCGGGCTGGACGGGGAGCGGGAGGCCCTGGCGACCTCCATGACGTCCACGTTGAGGGGGTGGTGGCAGGCGGCCAGGTGGCCGCCTGCATAGGCCATGAGGGCCGGCTCGATGGTCCGGCACACCTCGGTGGCCCGGGGGCAGCGGGTGTGGAACCGGCAGCCCGGTGGCGGGTTCAACGGGTTGGGGGGCTCGCCCTTCACGATCAGGCGCTTGCGGCCCCGGGCCCGGGCCAGGTCGGGGATGGGGATGGCCGAGAGCAGGGCTGCCGTGTAGGGGTGGATGGGCTTGTGGTACAGCTCCTCGGCGGGGGACAGCTCGACCAGCTTGCCCAGGTACATGACGGCGATGCGGTCCGAGACGTGGCGAACGACCGACAGGTCGTGGGCGACGAAGATATAGGAGAGGCCGAGCTCGTCCTGGAGGTCGTCGAGGAGGTTGATGACCTGGGCCTGGACCGAGACGTCGAGGGCGGACACCGGCTCGTCCAGGACGATGAGGCTGGGCTGGACGGCCAGGGCCCGGGCCACCCCGACGCGCTGGCGCTGGCCGCCGGAGAACTCGTGGGGGAAGCGGTTGATGTGCTCGGGGTTGAGCCCGACCCGGGCCAGCAGGTCCCGGACCCGGTCCTCCACGTCCGCGCCCCTCACCCCGCGGAGGCGCAGGCCGGCCCCCACTATCTGGCCCACCCGCTTGCGGGGGTTGAGGGAGGCCTGGGGGTCCTGGAAGACCATCTGGAGCTCCCGGCGCACCGGCCGCAGCGACCGGGACCCGGCCCTCGTGATGTCCCGGCCCCGGAACGAGATGGTGCCGGCGGTCGGGGTGAGCAGCCGTACCAGGCAGCGGGCCAGGGTCGTCTTGCCGCACCCGGACTCGCCCACCATGCCGAGGGTCTCGCCCTCGTCGAGGGCGAAGGAGACGTCGTCCACGGCGCGGACCCGGGCGACCACCCGGTCGATGACCAGGCCCTTCTTGACCGGGAAGTGGAGCTCGAGGTGCTCGGTCTCGAGCAGCGGGGGCGGCGCCGCCCCGTCGCCGGCCGCGGCCGTCACGGCGGTCATGCGCTGGCCTCACCGGCCCCGAGGCCGATCTCGCCGCCGACCAGGCGGAGCTGGCGCTTGTCGGCCACGCCCAGGAAGCACCGGTCGGAGTGGTCGGGGCGGCCCTCCAGCCTGGCCTCCAGCGGCGGCATCTCCTGGCAGCGGGCGAAGCGGTAGGGGCAGCGGGGGGCGAAGTGGCACCCGGGCGGCGGGTGCAGGACCGAAGGCGGGGAGCCGGGGATGGTGGGCAGCCGGTCGGGGCGGGCCCGGTCGACCCTCGGGACCGAGCCGAGCAGGCCCCACGTGTACGGGTGCTGTGGGTCGGAGAACAGGTCGTCGATGGTGGCCTCCTCCACGACCCGGCCCCCGTACATGACGAGGACCCGGTCGGCCACCTCCGCCACCACTCCGAGGTCGTGGGTGACGAGGATCACGGCCACCCCCGTCTCCCGGCGCAGGCCCTCGATCTCGGCCAGGATCTGGGCCTGGATGGTCACGTCCAGGGCCGTGGTCGGCTCGTCGGCGATGAGGAGGCGGGGGGAGCAGGACAGGGCCAGGGCGATCATGACCCGCTGGCGCATGCCGCCCGAGAACTCGTGCGGGTAGGACCGGATGCGGTCGCGGGCCCTGGGGATGCCGACGCGCTCCATGAGCTGCACGGCCCGGTCCATCGCCGCCGTCCTGGACACCCGCTCGTGGGCCCGGACCTGCTCGACGATCTGGTCCCCGATGCGGTGGACGGGGTTGAGGGCGGTCATGGGGTCCTGGAAGATCATGGCGATCTCCGCCCCCCTGATCCGGCGCAGCTGGTCCTCGGGGGCGCCGATCAGCTCGGTCCCGTCCAGGTGGGCTCTGCCCTCGAAGACGGCGTTGGGGGAGCGGGTGAGGCCCATCAGGGTCATGGCCGTCACCGACTTCCCCGAGCCGGACTCGCCGACCACCGAGAGCACTTGCCCGGCGTCGACCCAGAAGCTGACGCCGTCCACCGCCTGGACCACGCCCTCCTCGGTGTGGAAGGCGACCCGCAGCCCGTCGACCTCGAGCAGGTGGGCCATCAGGCGTTCAGCCGGATGCGTGGGTCGAGGAAGGCGTACAGCACGTCTATGAGGGCGGCCAGGAGCACCACCAGGAAGGCGCCGTACATGACGATCACGAGGATGGGGGGGACGTCGAGGGTGAGGATGGACTGGGCGGCGTACTGGCCGACGCCGTGGAGGTTGAACACGATCTCGGTGAGGATGGCCCCGCCGCCCATGACGCCCGCGAAGTCGAGGCCCCAGAGCGACATGATGGGGATGAGCGAGGTCCTGAGGACGTGGCGGACGAGGATCCGGCGCGTGGACAGCCCCTTCGCCCTGGCCGTGCGCACGTAGTCCTCGTGGATGGTGTCCAGCACGTTGGAGCGCAGGACCCGGGAGTAGAAGCCGACGAAGAGGGCCGACAGGCTGAACCAGGGCAGGATCATGTGCAGGAACCACTGCCAGGGGTTCTGCTGTATGGGCACGTAGCCCCCGTTGGGGAAGATCGGGACCCGGTAGGCCAGCAGGTACAGGGCGATGGCCCCGATCACGAAGACGGGGGTGGAGATGCCGGCCAGGGACAGCACGGCGAGTGCCCGGTCGCTGAAGCGCCCGGCCTTCACCGCGCTCACCAGGCCGAGCACGATCCCCCAGAAGAGCCAGATCACCCCGGCCCCGATGGCCAGTGACAGCGTGGCCGGCAGGCCCCGCTTGATCTGGGCGAGGACGTTGATCTGCTGGCTGTAGGAGATGACAGAGCCGGTGAAGATCTTGTGCATCGTGACCAGGTACTGGATGTAGATGGGCTTGTCGAAGCCCCACTCCCGGTTGACCGAGGCGATGGTCTGGGCGGTGGCGGTGCGCCCGGCCAGGCGCAGGGCCGGGCTCCCGTTCGGGATGACCTGGAAGATGAGGAACGTGAAGACGGAGATGAAGAAGAGGACCAGGAGGGTCTGGATGGCTCGGCGGACTATGAAGCGGGCCACGGGCGCTCAGTGCTCCACCCGGATCGTGGCCCTGGGGTCGAGGGCGTCCCTCACCCCTTCGCCGAAGACGTTGATGCCGAGGACGGCGAGGATCAGGGTCAGCCCCGGCACCAGCACCAGGTGGGGCGACGTGGTGAGCAGGTTGATGCCGTCCTGGATCATGGTCCCCCACGACGCGTGGGGGGGCTGGACCCCCGCCCCCAGGAAGGAGAGCCCGGCCTCCAGCAGGATGGAGTTGGCGATCATGAGCGGGACGAACACGACGATCGTGGAGCTGAGGTTGGGGAGGATCTCCGAGACCATGATGCGGACCGAGCCCGACCCGAGGGTGCGGGCGGCGTCCACGAACTCCTTCTCCCGCAGGGAGAGGACCTGGCCCCGGATGGGCTTGGCCACGTACGGGATGTAGACGAAGCCGATGATGAAGGCCGGGATGTAGAGGGAGTTGCCCTGGATGTCGAGCGGGCCGATGGAGATGCCGCCGAGGGCCAGCGACGTGCCGATGGCCACGCCGAGGAGGATGGCCGGGTAGGCCCAGATCAGGTCGAGGATGCGGGCGAGGACCGTGTCCACGAAGCCCCGGTAGAAGCCCGCCACGATGCCCACCACGGTGGCGAAGACCATCGTGAGGGCGGCGGCGATGAAGCCGATCACGAGCGAGTTGCGGCCCCCGTAGAGGAGGCGGACGGCCACGTCCCGGCCGTTCGGGTCGGCCCCGAAGAAGAACCGGCCGTGCCAGGTGGGGCCGATGGGGATCCCGATCGTGGAGACCACGTTCTCGGTGTGGCCGCCGACCCTGATGGTCTCGGTGAGGTGGTTGACGTCGGGCCCGGTGTGGGCGACGTAGCTGGCGTAGACCGGGGCGAGCAGGCAGAGGGCCAGGATGACGAGGAAGAGCACGCCGAAGCCGAGGGCCGTGTAGTTGCGCCGCAGGCGCCGCAGGGCCAGCCGGTAGGGCCCGATCCCGGCAGTGGGAAGGAGCCCCTCGCCCCCGGGGGGGGCGAGGAGTCCTTCCGCGGTCAGGAGCGCAGTCTCACCCGGCCGGTCCTGGTCGCGCCTGACAGCCATCGGGCGGCTGGCCTACTTGTTGAGCTGCCAGGTGGACCAGTCGTTGAGGTACAGAGGGCTGAACACAGCCGTCTTGAAGTCGATCCTGGTGGACATGAACTTCGGGAGCTCCTCGGTGCCGTACACGACGACGTATGCCTTCTGGGCAACGTACTTGTCGAGGGCCTGCCAGTCGCTCTTGATCGAGGAGAGCTGGGTGGCCGGCACCGCGTCCAGCTGGGCCAGCGCCGCCTGGATGTGGGGGTCGTTGACGTTGCTGAAGTTCTGGTTGTTCACCGGCTGGATGCTCTTCGCGTCGAGCAGCAGGTAGAAGTCGGACGGGTTCGGGAAGTCCTGGAACCAGTCGGCGAAGCCGGTCTGGGCCTTGGTCTTGGCGTTGCCGATGGTCGGGAAGTACGTGGAGTCGTTGATGATCTTGAGGCTGGCCTTGAAGCCGATCTGGTTGAGGAGCCCCTGGTAGTACTCGACGTACTGCTTGCGGGGGCTGCGCTCCTCGCCCCACACCGTCACCGGGGCGCCCACCAGGTGGGCCTGCTGGAGCAGGGCCTTGGCCTTGGCGATGTTGCCGCCCGTGAGGCTGCCGTAGGGGCAGGGGGCGTCGGAGTGGCCCGGGAGGCCCGGGGGCAGGAAGTAGCACTCGGGCTTCAGGAACCCGCTGGCCAGGCGCTGCAGGGCCGGCCGGTCGATCGCGTAGTTGACTGCCTCCCTGGCCAGCTGGTTGTTGAACGGCGGGATCTGAGTGTTGAGGAAGAAGTAGAAGGTCGACGGGTCGACCTCCTTCGCGAAGCGGTTGGACGCCGTGGAGAGGATCTTCTGGTACAGCGTCGGGGGGATGGTGTCGCCGGCGTCGAAGTTGTCCACCTGGTTGCTGAGCACCTGCTCGGCCTCGGTCAAGGTGTTGGACGTGATGCTAACCTTGATCGTGCTCAGGTGGCCGACGGGGATGCCCGGGATGTTGAAGCTGGCGAACATCGGGTTCTTCACCAGCTCGAAGGACTGGTTGGGGACGATGTTCTTGATGATGTACGCGCCGACCCCGGGCGGCGGGTTGCTCGGCTCGTTCTTCATCGGCGAGCCCGACGGCACCAGGGCGGCGGCCGGGAAGGCCAGCACGTTGTCGAAGGCGCCGTAAGGGGTCGTCAGCTGGATCGTGATCTTGCCGGTCGCGTCGTCGGTCGTGATCCCGCTGATCGACGTGGCCTTGCCGGCCAGGTAGGCCGCCGCCCCCTTCACGTAGTTGGTGATGAACGAGTCGCCGCCCCAGTTGACCTTCAGCATGCGCTCGATGCTGTAGGCGAAGTCGGAGGCCTTGACCGGCGTGCCGTTGGAGAACTCGAGGCCGCTGCGCAGGGTCAAGGTGTACGTGAGGCCGTTGTTCGTGACGACCGGCAGGGCCTTGGCGAGGCCGGGGATGACCTGGGCGCCGGCCTCGCCGCTCTTGTGGGCGTAGGTGAGGAGCGGCGTGTACGTGATCCAGTCGGCCTCGGCCGCCTGGGTGGTGTACCCGTCCTGGGGGTCGAGGGAGTCGGGGGCGGTCCCCATGTCGACGGTGGCGGTGCCGCCGCTGCCTCCGCCGGCGGTGGTGGTGGCCGTGGTGGACGAGGCGCCGCTCGTGGTCGAGCTGCCGCCGCTGGGCTTGGCCGTGGTGGTCGTCGTTGACCCCCCGCTGCCGCAGGCAGCCAGGAGGAGGGCAGCGGCCGCGGCCGCGGTCACGCCCCCCGTGAGTCGGCGGAACATCTTCATCTGGATTGCCCCCTGTGAACGGGCCCGGCCTCCGGCTCGGGCGACTTCAGGATGCTCGACTGCTGTGGCGCAGGTTGCTCGGTGAACCGGGGGGACACTAGCCGACTGGTCCGGCGCTGACCAGCCACCCCCGCTTGTTGTCTCGTGGAACGATGCATGGCTGTCAGCCTGTCCGGCCGACCCCCGAAGCTTGCCTCCTCGAAGCCTTCGTCGCCCCTCAGTATGCCCCACCGCCGCCGGGCCGGGGGGTCACGGGCGATAGTGCCAGTCCTCTGGGTCGAGATAGAGGTAGACGTTCTGGGGCGTCACCCCCTCCAGCCCGGCCGCCACCTCGGTGAGCTGGTAGTCGGGCGTGGGCACCCAGATGAGGGGGAGCTGCTCCGCCAGGTAGTCCTCGTAGGTGTAGAACGCGCTCGGGGCGTCGCTCTGGAGGGTGGCCTCGACGTCGGCCAGGGCGGTGGGATCGGAGTAGCCGCCGGCGTCGAGCGCCGCGCCCGGGACGAAGAGGCCCTCGCCGGTCGGCAGGGCCGGGTAGCTGACGCCGCCCTGCTCGCCCAGCTCCCAGCCGCACGACGCGGGGCACCGCCCCAGCGCGTCCTTCACCGCGCGGTAGGGCCGGGGGTCCAGGGTGAGGTCGATGCCGGCCTGGGCGGCGGCCGCCTGGAGCATCCTGGCCTGCTGGCCGAGGGCGGGCACGTCCGAGGGGTATAGCAGGGTGAGCGACAGGGTCTCGCCAGCGGTCGTCCCCGGGCCGCAGAGGGTGGGGTCGAGGCAGGTGTCCGGGCCGCCGGGGGTGACCTGCCAGCCGTGGGAGGAGAGGAGCTGGGCGGCGTCGCTGACGCTGAAGGGGTAGGGATCGGCCGCCTCCGCCGGCGACGCGTACGGGTTCGGCGGGGCCAGCGGCACCGGGCCGTAGGTGGGGCTGGCGTAGCCCCCGTAGGCGTCCGCGACGATCGCCTGCTGGTCGACGAGGTGCTGGAGGGCCTGGCGGACGTAGAGCTGCTGGAGCAGCGGGCCGACAGCGGGGTTGGCCAGGTCGGGGACGACGAAGCTCACCGAGAAGCCGACCCACGGGGTGAGGCGGTAATCCTCCAGGCCCACCACCTGCTCCTCCCCCAGGTGGCTGGTCGGCAGGTAGCCAACGTCGACCCGGCCGGACTCCAGGGCCGCCAGCTCGGCGGCGGAGGTGGCGAACGGCAGCTCGACGAAGCGGGACAGGGAGGGGGCGTCCGGGCCGGAGTATGCCGGGTTCGGCTCGAACACGGCCTTTCCCGCCGAGGAGAAGCTCCGGAGCTGCCAGGGACCGTCGACGACCCTCCACAGCGGGTTGGTGGCGAAGGTCGCCGTGTCCCGCGCCTCGCCCACGAGGAAGCGCCAGACCTTCCTGGCGCCGGCCGCCGTCTGGTCGAAGCTCCCGACCGGGCCCCTCGCCGACTCCCTGTCCCAGGCGTGCTGGGGGAGCGGGGTGACGAGTGCCAGCTCGTCGTCGGTGAACCAGAACCGCGAGTACGCCTGGTCCAGCGTGAGGACGACCGTCCTTTGCCCGGCGGCCCGCCAGCTGACGATGTCGTCGGGGAGCTGGCCCGGCGAGTACCGGCTCCACTGCGTCTCGTTCGCCTTCACCAGGTCGAGGAAGAAGGTGACGTCCCTGCTGCTCACCGGCTGGCCGTCGGACCAGCTCCAGTCCTTCAGGACGATCGTGACGGTCTTGCCGTCGGAGCTGTAGGCGATGGACTGGAAAAGGCTCTTCCTGTCGTTGACCCCCACCTGCTCCCCGGTCCCGCTCCAGACGAGCGGGCGCCACATGAGGGAGCTGAGCTGGCGGGTGTTGGCGGTCGAGCCGTAGCCCTTCGGGGTGACCGGGAAGATGAAGTCCGGGCGGGTGCCGGCGGGCTCGGCGAAGGTGGCGGTGTTGCGGAGGGCGTCGGGGCTCGGGCGGGCCGTTGTGGACGAGCCCCCGGGCGCGGCGGTCGTGGTGGTGGTCGGCTGCGGGGCTGCCCCCGGCCCGGCGCCCCCGGCTCCGCCCTGGCACGCCGCCAGCCCGAGCGCACCGGCAAGAAGGAGGACGAGGCCGGCGCCCGCTCGGGACGGCGACGTCACGGCTGGGCGGCGCCGGGGACGGGCCCGGCTATCGCTGCTGCAGGCGGACGTCGAGCGAGTCCCGCAGGGCGTTGCCTATGAACACGAAGGCGACCACGGTGAGCACGATGGCGATCCCGGCCGGGTACACGAGCCACCAGTACCCGTCGGAGAGGTAGTTGAGGCCGTTGGAGAGGATGTCGCCCCAGCTTGCGTGGGGGGGCGGGATGCCGAGGCCGAGGAAGCTCAGGTTGGCGACGATGAGGATCGCGTCGGCCACCTGGAAGCTGGCGTTCACGACGATCACGCTGATGGCGTTGGGGATGATGTGGCGGCCCACTATCCGCCACCGGCCCCCGCCCATCACCCGCACCGCCTGCACGTACTCCCTCACCCTGAGGGTGAGCGTCTCCCCCCGCACCAGGCGGGCAGGGACCAGCCATGCGAGCAGGGACAGGATGATGATGAGAAGCCCCAGGTTCGGCGTGAAGATGTTGACGAGGATCAACAGGAGCACCAGGACCGGTATGGACAAGAGGGCGTCCACGATCCTCATCATGACGGCGTCCACGACGCCCCCGACGAAGCCGGCGAAGGCTCCCCAGAGGGTCCCGATGCAGGTCGTCATGATGGCGACGGCGAACCCGAGCTCGAGGGAGGACTGGC
>JBOGGR010000028.1:0-1995 GCA_050744025.1 Acidimicrobiales bacterium | reverse complement strand
TGTGTATAAGAGACAGGCCCGGGCCCATGCCGGTCACGACCACCCGGGCGCTGGGCGCCCCCCGCCTGACGGCTGCAGCCTCGGCCCGGAGCGGGGTCAGGGCCAGCAGCCGGGGACCCTGCACCCGGGGACCCTGCACCCGGGGACCCTGCACCCGGGGACCCTGCACCCGGGGCTCCCGGAGCCCGGCGCCCTGCTCCCGGTCCGCCGGCGTCACGCCCGCCCCCCTGCGCCGCCCACCCACCGGCCGAGGGCCATGACGGGGAAGACCAGCCGGTAGAGGTGGTAGTTGATCGAGAAGTCCCACGGGAAGCCGGTGCCGGTGTACCAGGCCTCGTCCCAGGTCCCGTCCGGGCGCTGGTGGTCCACCAGCCAGGCGACGCCGCGGCGGGCCGCCTCGCCGCGCTCCTCGGCGGCCAGCAGCGCCAGCAGAGCCCATGCGGTCTGCGACGCGGTGGGGGCGCCCCGGCCCCGCCACCCGGCAGGGTCATGGTACGAGCGCAGGTCCTCGCCCCAGCCCCCGTCGGGCTGCTGGTGGGCCTCCAGCCACGCCACGGCCCGCCGGATGCGGGGGTCCTGTGGGCTGATCCCTGCTGCCACCAGCGCGGGGACGGCCGCTCCGGTCCCGTACACGTAGTTGACCCCCCAACGGCCGAACCACGAGCCGTCCTCCTCCTGCTCCGCGGAGAGCCATTCCAGCCCCCGGGCCAGGCGGGCCGGGTCGTGATCGCGCTCGGCCACGAGCATCTCGATCGTGTGCGCCGTCACGTCGGCGCTGGGGGGATCGATCACCTCGCCGAAGTCGCAGAACGGCAGCGCTGCCACCACCGACCGGGTGTTGTCGGCGTCGAAGGCGGCCCACCCCCCGTCTCCCGACTGCATCCCCTCTACCCAGCGCACGGCCCTCCCCACGGCGCGGTCCACGCCCTCGACCCCGGCCACCCGGCGCAGGGCCAGCACCACCTCGGCCGTGTCGTCGACGTCGGGGTAGACGTCGTTCTCGAACTCGAAGGCCCATCCCCCCGGGGGCAGGTGGGGCCGGCGGATGGCCCAGTCGCCCTTGACCCGCACCTCCTCGTCCACCAGCCAGCTGGCGGCCCGCCGCATGGCCGGGTCGTCGGGGGGGAGGCCGGCGTCGGCCAGGGCCACGACGGCGAGGGCGGTGTCCCACACCGGGGACTGGCAGGCTTCGAGGCGCCGGCCCCGCTCGTCGGCGATGGTGAAGCGGTCCAGGCCCTCGAGGCCGGCTCGCATCACCGGGTGGTCGACGGGATAGCCCTGGAGGTGAAGGGCGATCAGCGAGTAGACCCAGGGCGGCTGGATGCCCCCCCACGACCCGTCGGCCTCCTGGCGCCGCACGATCCAGCGCTCGGCCCGCCGCAGGGCCAGGCGCCGGACCACGCCCGGGTGCCGGCGCTCGTAGGCGTGCAGCACCCGGTCCAGCGCCCAGAACCGGCCGGCCACCGTCGTGAGGGGGGGTCTCGGCGGGGCCGGCTGCCCGGTCCTCAGCTCGTCTATGGGAAATGGCAGTTGGCGCGCCGGGCGATGGGCGGCCACGACGGTCACCGCTACGACGGTCTGGCGAGCCCAGCAGGCGAAGTCGTACACGTTGAGCGGCACCCAGGGGGGGAGGAGGACGACCTCGGGGGGCATGGCCGGCAGGTCGTCCCAGCGCCACAGGCTGAAGAGGGCGAGCCACAGCCGGGTGAAGTTCCGGGCCCGCTCGACGCCGCCGGCGTCCCGCACGAAGGCGGCGGCCCTGGCCATGTGGGGATCGTCCGGGGGGTCGCCGGCCAGGCGGAGGGCCACGTAGGCCTCGACGGTGGCGGAGAGCTCGCCGGGGCCGCCGTAGAACGTGGCCCAGGTGCCGTCCTCCCTCTGCTGGGATCGGATCCAGGCGGCCGTGGCGGCGGTGCCAGCATCGGTGCGGATGCCGAGGAGCTCCCGCAGCAGCAGGTCCTCGGCGTCCATGGTGACGTTGGTCTCCAGCTCTCC
>JBOGGR010000027.1:0-2849 GCA_050744025.1 Acidimicrobiales bacterium | reverse complement strand
GCCCCGCCCCCCGCGCCGCCCGGCCCCGCCGCCCGGCCCCGCCGGAAGCGGCAGCTACAGTGGCGCTCCATGGAGGCACGGGCCTGATGGGCGCCCCCGGCCGGTTCGGCGCAGTGCTCACGGCAATGGTCACGCCGTTTCGCCCCGACGGGTCGCTCGACCTGGACGGGGCGGCCCGCCTGGCCCGCTGGCTCACCGGGCACGGGAGCGACGGCCTGGTCGTGGCCGGCACCACGGGTGAGTCCCCCACCCTCGACGACAGGGAGAAGGTCGACCTGTGGAGGGCGGTGGCCGAGGCGGTGACCGTGCCGGTGATCGCCGGCTCGGGCACCAACGACACTGCGCACTCGGTAGAGCTGACCAAGGCGGCCGAGGCGGCGGGGGTCACCGCCGTCCTGGCCGTGACCCCGTACTACAGCCGCCCCTCCCAGGCAGGCCTGGCCGCGCACTTCCGGGCCGTGGCCGGCGCCACCTCTCTGCCGGTCATGATCTACGACATCCCCGTGCGGACCGGGCGCAAGGTGGAGACCGCCACCCTCCTCGAGCTGGCCCGCACCACGGCCAACGTGCTGGCCGTGAAGGACGCGGCCGCCAACCCGGCCGCCTCGGCCCAGCTGCTCGCCCGCGCTCCCGACGGCTTCGAGCTCTACAGCGGGGACGACGCGATGACCCTCCCGCTCCTCTCCGTGGGCGGGGCCGGCGTCGTCGGGGTGGCCACCCACTGGTGCGGCGTCGAGATGGGGGAGATGGTGAGGGCCTTCGCCCGTGGTGACGTGGAGGAGGCCCGGGTGGCCAACGCCCGGCTCGTCGACTCCTACGCCTTCGAGACCGGGGACGACGCCCCCAACCCGGTGCCGACGAAGGCCGTGCTCCGGGTCCTGGGCCTGCCCGGGGGGGCCTGCCGGCTCCCGATGGGCCCGGAGCCCCCGGGACTGGAGGACCGGGCCCGGGCCGTCCTGGCCGGCCTCGGGGCCGAGGTGGCCGCATGACACCCCCGGCCGGCCCCCGGCTCCCCGGGCCGCCCAGCACCGCCCGTGGCTGACCCGGTCCGCATCGTCTTCCTGGGCGGCCTCGGGGAGATCGGGCGCAACTGCGCCTGCGTGGAGGTCGACGGTCGCATCCTCGTGCTCGACTGCGGCCTCATGTTCCCCGACGAGCAGATGCCGGGCGTGGACCTGGTGCTGCCCGACTTCACGTACCTGAAGGACAACGCCGACCGCATCGACGGCTGCATCCTCACCCACGGCCACGAGGACCACACCGGAGGGCTGTCGTTCCTCTTGCGGGACCTCTCGTTCCCGGTCTACGGGTCGGCCCTCACCCTCGGCCTGGCGCGCAACCGCATCGAGGAGGCCGGCCTCCTCCACCGCACCCGGCTCGTCGAGGTGGCAGACAGCGAGCGGCGCCGCATCGGGCCGGTGGACGTGGAGTTCATCCCCGTCACCCACTCGGTGCCGAACGGCTTCGCCACCGCCTTCCACACCGCCCAGGGCGTGATCCTCCACACCGGGGACTTCAAGCTCGATCTGACGCCGGTCGACGGCCGGCTGACCGACCTGGCGCGCATCGGCGCGCTGGCCACCGGGCCGGGGATCCGGCTCCTCCTGTCGGACTCCACCAACGCCGAGGAGCCGGGGGCCACGGCCAGCGAGTCCGACGTGGGCACGGTCCTGCGCCGCCTCTTCATGGCCCACCGCCACCAGCGCATCGTCACTACCTGCTTCGCCTCCCACATCCACCGCATCCAGCAGATCGCCGACGCCGCCACGGACAGCGGGCGCCTGGTCGCCACGCTCGGGCGGTCCATGGCCAAGAACGTCGCCCTGGCCCGCCGGCTCGACCTGCTGACGATCCCCGACCAGGCCTTCGTCGACATCGAGGACATCGGCGGCCTCCCCCCCGAACGGGTCTGCGTGATCTCGACCGGCTCCCAGGGCGAGCCGATGTCGGCCCTCGCCCTCATGGCCGCCGGCGAGAACAAGTGGCTCGACGTCGGCCCCACTGACACCGTCATCCTCAGCTCCCACGCAATCCCCGGCAACGAGGCGGCCGTGAGCCGGGTCATCGACGGCCTCTACCGCCGGGGCGCCGAGGTCGTCCACACCGGGGTGGCCGAGGTCCACGCCAGCGGCCACGCGAAGGCCGACGAGCTGAAGACCATGCTGGCCGTGGCCCGGCCGCAGTGCTTCGTTCCCGTGCACGGCGAGTTCCGCCACCTCACCAACCACACCCGCCTGGCCGTGCGCATGGGCGTGGCCGAGGACAACGTCCTGCTCTGCGAGGACGGCGACGTGATCGAGCTGTCCGACACCGGCATCGACTTCGCCGGCGAGGTCCCCGCCGGCTACCTGTACGTGGACGGCACGGTGGGCGACGTGGGCCACGGCGTGCTCCGGGACCGCAGGGTGCTGGCCGAGGAAGGTGTCATCGTCGTCGTCGTGACCGTCGAGTCCCGGACCGGGGAGGTCGTGACGGGCCCCGAGATCATCACCCGGGGCTGGGTCTACGCCCCGGAGGCCGAGGCCCTCCTCGACGAGGCCAGGGCGGCGGTGCTGGCCAGCGTCCGGGAGGCGGCCGCCAAGGGCGCCACCGACCAGGAGACCCTCCGCCGCCACGTCCGCGCCGCCATGGGCCGGGTCGTGAGCGAGCGGACCCGGCGCCGCCCGATGATCGTCCCCCTCGTCATGGAGGCGTAGGGCCCCCCGAGAGCCGCAGTTGTCCCTGTGGCTGGTGTTAGCGTTGTTGCTGTTGTGAGCTTGGCGAAATCGCGCCCGTCCCGCTCCCGCCCCGCGCCCACCTCCAGGGGCCGCGCCGCCGCGTCCCGCCCGCCCTCGCCCAGCCGCCCCGGC
>JBOGGR010000026.1:0-2813 GCA_050744025.1 Acidimicrobiales bacterium | reverse complement strand
GTCTCTGGCGGCCCCCCCGCCCGGTGAGGACGCCCTCGGGGACGGGCCCGACGCTGCGGCCGCCCTCGGGGACCTGGAGGACGTCCCCGACGCCGGGGGCGCCCCCCTGGAGGAGGGCGTCCGGGTGATCGGGGAGGAGCCGGCCCTCGACCTGCCCGCCCCTGCCCCTGCCCCTGCCCCCGCCCCGCCGGCCGGGAGGCTGGAGCGGCGCCGGCGCCGGCTGCCCCGGGCCCGCTCCCTCCACGTCGGCCGGCCCGGGGGGAGGGGCGGGGCCGCGGCGGCCGTCGCCGCCCTTGTCCTCGCCGTGGCCGGGGCGGCCACCGCCCTGGTCGTCACCGACGGGTCGGGCCCTCCGACCCCCCCGAGCAGACCCCAGCCGTCTGCGGCCACCCCGCCTGCCGCCGGGGGGAGCGGGACCGGCTCGCCCGGCAAGGCCCCCTCCGGTTCCTCCTCGAGGGCAGCCACCGCCCACTCGGCAGAGCCCGTCACACCCGCCTCGGCCGACGGCGCAGGGGCTTCCTACCGCCTGGCGACGTCCAGCTTCACGGTGGTGCTGAAGGCGAGCGGGCCGTGCTGGGTCGAGGAGAAGGCCGGCGCCTCGGGCCAGCCGCTGTGGACGGGCACGCTGACGGCGGGGGCGTCCCGGGCCTTCCCGGCGACGGACTCGCTGTGGCTGCGGCTGGGGGATCCCGCCAACGTGCACGTGTCGCTCGGGGGCGTCCCGGTCCGGTTCCCGGCGTCCGGCGCCCATCCCCTCAACCTCAGCTTCACGTTCGGGGTTGCCTCCACCTGAACCAAAGGGTTATGTCCGGGCCAGCCCTGGGCCGGCCGGCGCGTCCGGCTCCAGGCACCCGGCGGCGTCCAGCACGAACGCGAGCACGAAGGCCTCGTCACGCCAGGCGTCGTAGCGCCCCGACGGCCCCTGGTGGCCCGCGCCCATCTCCGTCTTCAGCAGCACCGTGGAAGTGGGAGAGACGGCCCGGATCCTCTGGACCCATTTGGCAGGCTCCCAATAGCTGACGCGGGGGTCGTTGAGGCCGGCCGTCACGAGGAGGCGCGGGTAGGGGTGGGGGCCGACGTTGTCGTAGGGGGAGTAGGCCTTCATGGCGGCGTAGACGGCGGGGTCGGCGACGGGATTGCCCCACTCCTCCCACTCGGTGACGGTGAGGGGGAGGGACTCGTCGAGGATCGTCGTCAGGCAGTCGACGAAGGGGACCTCGGCCACGATGGCGCCGAACGCCTCGGGGGCGGCATTGGCCACCGCGCCCATCAAGAGGCCGCCTGCGCTGCCCCCCCGGGCCACGAGCCGCTGGGCGGTGGTCCACCCCTCGGCGACCAGGTGGCGGGCGCAGGCGATGAAGTCGGAGAACGTGCTCGGCTTGGAGAGGAGCTTGCCCGCCTCGTACCAGGGCCGCCCGAGCTCGCCACCGCCCCGCACGTGGGCCACGGCGAGGACGAACCCCCGGTCGAGGAGCGACAGGCGCAACGACGAGAAGGACGGGTCCAGGCTGTGCTCGTAGGAGCCGTAGCCGTAGAGGAGGCAGGGGGCCGTGCCGTCTCGCTCCGTGCCCTCCCGGTAGACGATAGAAATGGGTACCTGCTCCCCGTCGGGGGCGGGTGCCCACAACCGCTCGGTGCGGTACCCGCCGGGGTCGTACCCGCCGAGCACGGGTTGGCGCTTCAGCAGGGTGGCCTCGCCCGAGAGGAGGTCGTAGTCGTAGACCGAGCGCGGGGTGACGAGGGAGGTGTACTCGTAGCGCAGGGTCGCCGAGCCGAGCTCGGGGTTGGCCCCTCCCCATGCCGTCGAGACGACCTCCGGCTGCTCCACGGTGCGCAGGGACGGGGCCACGGGCAGCCCGTCCCCGTCGAGGTCGGCCACCCTGATGCGGCGGTAGCCGCCGGAGCGCTCGTAGAGCACGAGGTGGGCCTCGAACACGTCGATGCCCTGCAGGCGCACCGCCGGGTCGTGGGGGATGGCCTCCTCCCAGTGGGACCGGCCTGGGGCGGCCTCGGGGGCGTGCACGAGGCGGAAGTTCTCGGCCCCGTCGTTCGTCACTATCAGGAACTGGCTGCCCCGGTGCTCGACCCCGTACTCCACCCCCTGGCGGCGGGGCTCGATCGTGCGCCAGGTGCCGCCGGGCTCGTCGGCCCGCAGCACCCGGACCTCGCTGGTGACCTTGCTCCCGAGGTCGAGCACCACGAACGCGTCGTCCTTGGTCCGCCCGACCCCCACCCAGAACCGCTCGTCGTCCTCGGTGTAAACGAGGACGTCGTCGGTCGCGGCCGTGCCGAGGCGGTGGCGCCAGAGCTGGTGGGGGCGCATGGCCTCGTCGGGGCGGGTGTAGAAGACCGTGGCGCTGTCCGACGCCCACGCCAGCCCGTAGTACGTGTCCGAGATCGTGTCTTCGAGGTCGACCCCGGTGGTCACATCCCGGAAGCGGAGTGTGTAGCGCTCACCCCCGGTCGTGTCGGTCGAGTAGGCGAGGAGCCGCGAGTCGGGGCTGAGCTCGAGACCCCCGAGGGAGAAGAACTCGTGACCCTCGGCCAGGAGGTTCTGGTCGAGCAGCACGATCTCGTCCCCGGGGATGGCGGTGGGGTCGGTCGGCCGGTCGTCGAGGCCGGGGCAGTCGTCGGGCGCCGGCTTGCGGCAGTGGATCAGGTACTGCAGCCCCTCGACGGTCCGGTTGTAGTACCACCAGCCCGAACGCAGGGCGGGCACCGACAGATCGGTCTCCTGGATGCGCGCCACGATCTCGGCGTAGAGGCGGTCGCGCCGCGCCGCCGTGTGGGCGGTCAGGGCCGCGGTGTTGGCG
>JBOGGR010000025.1:0-4643 GCA_050744025.1 Acidimicrobiales bacterium | reverse complement strand
CAAACGAATCACAAGCAAGTAGTTGTGCGGTGGGCCCTAAGTCCGGCGGTGACAGGGGAGGTGAGCCGGATGGGCATCACGGTGGAACGGGTCGCGGGGCCCGACCGATCGGGGACCTCGGTGGCGTTGGCAACCAAGGAGCTCGCTGACTACGGGTTCATAGGGGCCCACTTCGATCTCGCCACAGGAGGAAGCTTTCCCGACGCCTTGGCCGGAGGGCCCCACGCCGGAGCGAGACGGCCCCGGTGATCTTGACTGACAACAGCAGTAATCCCGGTAGCTCGAGTAGCTATGTCACCGGCCATTGTGCCAGTTTGCAGTCCGCTGATGTGTTCGGGGGCTCTCAGGCGGTGGATTCCTCGGTGGTCACTGGCCTCCAGGCCGCGTGCTCACCTTCTCAACCGATTCCCAGCTCGAGCGTGGTGGCGCAGCCTGCTGTGGTGCCCCCGGATGGCGCCTCGACCGCGACGGTGACGGGAGTCGTGAGCTTTTGCCCGTCTCCGGGAACCCCTGCCACCTGTGAGCCATCGACTGGCAGGACCGTGACCTTCGTCTTGTTTCCCAGCCGGGCTGGGGCGTGCGGGACGGTCCATCCCACCTCCGTCGTCACCGATGCCCAGGGTCGCGCCACTACCACCTACACGGCTTCGACAACCGGAGGGAGCTGCATCGTCACCGTCTCCTCGTCAGGAGCGACGCCTGGCTCGACCGTCATTGGCCAGAGGTCAGCTGGCAGCCCGGGCGCGGGACCGGTCACGAGCGTCACCGTGACGGCCTCCCCCACGACGGTGACCGCCAATGGCACGGCAACCTCGGCCGTGACGGCCACGGTCACCCAATGCCCGCCGCCGGGGTACGGCATCGCGTGCCGGCCCTTGCCCGGCCAGGCAGTCATCTTCACCACGTCGCCGAGCACGCCAGGAAGCTGTGGGGCGCTCAGGCCCATGAGCGGGACCACGGACACCACAGGGAAGGTGAGCGCCACGTACACCTCGTCCGCGACGCCGGGAAGATGCACCATCACTGCCTCCTCGGACGGTGGGTCGGGGGAGGCGGCGATCACTCAGAACTGATCTGACAACCTGACCCCCACGGGCGCCACACCCTGGCCAGCCCAAGCCCGCTGCCTCCAGGCAGCGGGCACGTTGCGCGACCGGGCACCGATACACGAGACGGCAAACACGCTGGTCACGGGGCAGGAGGATTCTCACGTCAGATCCGGTGCAGACCACCTGGACCCCCTCTCGCCACCACCGGGGCTGGCGGGCGAGGAAGCGGCCCAGCTCTACCTCACCGCTGGGGGCCCCCCGCACGTGGGCGGAGATGCACGCCCAGCGGGCGGCGGCCCACGAGCACCGGGCGGCGGGGGACGAGGAGGGGGTGGCCCGGGAGCAGCGCACGGCTGACGTGCTCGAGGAGCAGGCCCGAGCGGCCTCCTACCGCATCGAGTCGGCCGAGCGCCGCCTGGACGCGGAGGAGGAGCGCCGTGAGGAGGCCACGGCAGAGGAGGCGAGGCGCCGTGAGGAGGCCGCCTCCCGGGAGGCGGCCGACCACCGCATCGCCGAACGGCTGGAGCACCGTCGCCGGCTGGAGACCGCCGGGCTCCGGCGTTACCGGCCGGGTCTCCGCCTCGGCGGGCATGGCCGTGTCGGCGCCGCTTCCCGACCAGCTCCTGGACCGGGAGATCAGGGCCATCGAGCGAGTCCTGGACGAGCACGGCTCCACCGAGGGGAGCGAGCTGGCCCGCCTGGTCGGGGCCCGGTCCTGGGGCCCGGGCGTGTTCAGCCAGGCGCTGCACACGGCCATGGCCGAGGGCCGGGTGGAGCGGACCTCGCGCTCGGGTGACCCTGGTGGCCGCCAGGTAGCAGGTCGGCTCACCAGCGTGGTCGGCCGCCGGTCGCTTCTTGCCACCCCCCGACTGCTCCCGCTACGTTGCATCGCGACAATGGACGCAGGGGGGTGATCGGGATCGTGTCGAAACGGGCGGCGGCGGCCTCGGCCCACGTGTTCGACCTGGCCCGGTTCTCGCTGTCCGACCTGGTCGCGTACGGCGCCTCCCTGCGCCGGGCTGTGCCGTCGCAGGTGGAGACGATGTCGGGGGCGGCCCAGGCGCTGGTGGGCCACCTGCGGTCCAGCTTCGCGGGTCAGGCGAGCGGCCAGCCGGCCTTCGTGCTGGTCCGGCTGTTCCTGTCGGAGGCCTACGAGGAGCTGCCGGACGAGCTGCGGGCCCTGGCCACGGCCCAGCTGGGCGAGGAGCCGGCCCCCAGCGGCCTGCGGTGCCTGACCCTGCTCGGCTCCGACGGTGACCTCCCCGCCTGGCGGGACAGGCGGGCTTCCGTGGCCCACCAGGTCTTCCCCGTCTCCAGCGCCGCGGCAGTGGCCCGTGCCCCCATGGTCGCCGCCCTGCTCGAGGGCCTCAGGGTCCCGCCGGGGATCGTGGCGCCCGGCGCCGGTGCTGGCAGCGGGGAGCCGGGGCACGAGGACTTCGGGGTCTTCCACGTGCCCAGGGCAAAGTGCAGCTCCGAGGTGCCCGACCAGGACTTCGTGACCGCCCATCGGGTGGCCTCGGTCGTCGGCTTCGGAGGCCTCCTGCCCGGTCGCCAGCTGTTCGGGGTGGTGGCCTTCTCCCGGGTGGAGATCTCCCACCAGACAGCGCAGCGCTTCGCCATGGTCGCCATCAGCACCCGCCTGGCTCTCCTCGACGCAGCTCGCCTGCCGGTGTTCCCCGGCCAGGCTCCCCGCAGGGTCCCCAGCCCCACCCTGGCCGCGGCCCGCATAGCCAGCTACGAGCGGCTCCTGGCCATCCAGGAGGCCGCCTCCGAGGAGCAGGCCGCTCAGTTGGAGGAGGCCGTCGCCCGGTCTCGGCGCCGGGCCGCGGCGCTGGGGGATTCCGAGGCCGCGCTCCGTCGCCAGGATGCCCGACTGCGCGAGGAGGCCGAGGTGGCGGGGACCCTGCGGGACGCGGCCCGGTCCCTCGCAGCCGATCTGGAGCCCGAGCGGGTCGTGCAAGCCGCGACCGACATCGTCGTGCGGGTGACCGGGGCCAGCTTCGGGGCCTTCTTCTACGACCTCGTCGGGGATCCCCGGGAGTCGCACCTCCTCCACACCCTCTCCGGTGAGGGCCGAGAGGCGTTCGCCGGCCTTCCCGACCCACGCGACACGGCCCTGCTCGGGCCGACCTTCCGGGGCGAGGCGGTGGTGCGCTCCGGGGACGTCACCGCCGATCCCCGCTACGGCCACGATGCTCCGTACCACGGGACGCCCCCGGGCCACCCGCCGGTCCGCTCCTACCTGGCCGTGCCGGTGGTATCGACCCGTGGTCAGGTCCAGGGCGCGTTCCTCCTCGCCCATCCGGAGGCCGAGGTGTTCGACGAGCGGGCCGAGCACCTGGCGGTCGGCATGGCCGGCTTGACCTCGCCGGCCCTCGACAACGCCCGGCTCTACGCGCTGGAGCGGGACAGGGCCCTGGAGCTGCAGGAGGCGCTCCTGCCCGGCGATCTGCCGGTCGTCGAAGGCCTGGAGGCGGCGGTCCGCTACCTTCCGGGGGCGGCGGGAGTCGAGGTTGGCGGGGACTGGTACGAGGTCCTGCCCCTGGCCGAGGGGAGGACGGCGCTCATCATCGGGGACGTCATGGGCCACGACCTCCGGGCAGCCGCCCTGATGGGCCAGCTGCGGGCCGCGGTGCAGGCCTATGTCCTCCTGCACCTCGCCCCGGGCGAGATGCTGGCCCACCTGGACCGCCTGGTCTCGGTCCTCGGCAGGGACCAGATCGCCACCTGCATCTACGCCGTCCACGACGCCGGGACCGCCACCCTGCGCCTGGCGAGCGCCGGCCATCCTCCCCCGGCCCTCGTCTCCCCGGACCTGCCCACCGCCTACCTGGAGCTCCCCACCGGCACCCCGCTCGGTGTCGGTGGCGGCCGCTACCAGGAGGCCATGTTCCCCTTTCCGGTCGGCACAACCCTCGTCCTGTACACCGATGGGCTGGTCGAGACCAGGCGCCGCCCCCTGGGCGAGGGCCTGCGCCGGCTGGCCGAGCGACTGGACGTCCTGCGCTCGGCCGACCTGGACACAACCTGCGACACGGTGGCGGCCGACCTCCTGCAGGGGGCCACGCAGCACGACGACGCTGCCCTGCTGATGGTCCGGGCCACGCAAGGCCCCTCCGGCCGACGGTAGGGCCCTCACCCCGTCCAGTCGGCGACCACGGCCACGGCATCGTCCCGCAGCTCGGCTCCCTCGTGGTGGCGGACCAGCTCGGCCATGAGGTGGCGGACGGCCTCGGCGGGCGGGAGGAGCCGGATGGCCTGCAGGGCCCGGTGCAGGCCGGCCTCGCCGAACTCCTCCTCTCGGGGGGAGCGGGCGGCGTGGATGCCGTCGCTCAGGGCGACCAGGCGGTCGCCGGGCGCCAGGCTGAAGCGCTCCTCCACGTAGTGGGTTCCCTCGAACATCCCGAGCGGGAGCTGGCGGTCGAGCTCCACCGGCTCGGGCCGTCCCGAGCGAACGCGCCAGAGCAGCGGCGAGCCGGCGCCCACCACCGCCACCTGGCCGGTGGCGAGCTCGAGGCGCAGCAGGAGGGTGTTGATGAACCCATCGCCGCCGTGGACGGCGTAGTGGGTATGTTAGTCATGTCTGGCCTGTTG
>JBOGGR010000024.1:0-7011 GCA_050744025.1 Acidimicrobiales bacterium | reverse complement strand
GGAGGGTGCCGAGGTCGGGGCGGGGGACGTGGCCGGCGTGGAGGGGGCCGGGGCGGGGGACGCGGGGGGCCTGGAGGGTGCCGGGGCCGGGGCGGGGGACCTGGCCGGGCTCGAGCGGGCCGGGCTCGACGCCCTGGCTCTGGCCGCGACCCTGGACGAGCTGCGTGAGGCGGAGCTCCTGGTCCTCGGCCGGCGGTCGTCCCTGGCCCGGGCCAACCAGGCGCTGGGTGGGCTGGCTGCCGAGGAGCGCCGGGCCCGGGGGGCGGCCGTCAACGGCGTGCGGGCCCGCTTGGAGGCGGCCACCGCGGCCCGGAGGGCCGAGCTGGAGGCGGCCGGGCGGTCGGCCCGCCTCCAGGGCGAGCGCCTGGACCTCACCGAGGTGCTGCCCGTCCCCGGCCCCGGGCACCTCCACCTCGTCACCCAGGCCAGGGACGAGCTCGAGGACGTGTTCGTGGGGATGGGCTTCACCGTGGCCGAAGGGCCCGAGGTGGAGACCGACTGGTACAACTTCCAAGCCCTCAACTACCCGCCGGCGCACCCGGCCCGCGCTGCCCAGGACAGCTTCTACCTGCGCCTGGGCGAGCCCGAGTCCGTGGTCCTGCGGACCCACACCTCCCCCATGCAGATCCGGGTCATGCAGGGCTCGGAGCTGCCGATCTACGCCGTGATGCCGGGCCGGTGCTACCGGCGGGAGACGGCCGACGCCCGCCACCGGCCCACGTTCCACCAGATCGAGGCGCTGGTCGTAGACCGCGGCATCACCTTCGGGGACCTGGCCGGCACGATCGAGGCATTCACTGCTGCCTACTTCGGGCCCGAGGTCTACGCCCGCCTGCGCCCGGGCGCCTTCCCGTTCACCGAGCCGTCGGGCGAGTTCGAGATCACCTGCACGATCTGCGCGGGCAAGGGCTGCCGCACCTGCTCGGGAACGGGCTGGGTGGAGCTCGGCGGGTGCGGCATGGTCGACCCCGCCGTGTTCGCCAACGTGGGGATCGACTCCGAGGAGTGGTCCGGCTTCGCCTTCGGGTTCGGCATCGACCGCCTGGCCCAGATGCGCCACGGCCTCTCGGACATGCGGGTGCTGGAGGACAACGACATCCGCTTCCTGGCCCAGTTCTAGGAGGCCGGCCGTGCGGGTGCCCCTGTCCTGGCTGCGCGACTTCGCCCCTTTCGGGGCGTCGGTCGCCGACCCTTCGTCGGTCGCCGCCCTGGGGCGCGTCATGGACGACCTCGGGATGGTGGTGGAGGGCATCGAGACCGTGGGCGGGGGGCTCTTCGACGTGGTCGTCTCCCGCGTGGTCTCGATAGACGCCATACCCGGAGCCGACCGCATCCGCCGGGTCATGGTGGACGCCGGCGGCGCCGGGCCGGTCCAGGTCGTGTGCGGGGCCTGGAACTTCGACGTGGGGGACCTCGTGCCACTGGCCGCGGTCGGGGTCGCCCTGCCCGGGGGCTTCACCATCGGGAGACGGAAGATGAAGGGGGTCGTCTCGGAGGGGATGCTGTGCTCGGGTAAGGAGCTGGGCCTTTCGGACGACGCGGAGGGGCTGCTGGTGCTGGGCGGGGCCGCTGCGCCGGGCACCCCGCTGGTCGAGGCGCTGGGCCTGGAGGCCGACGCCGTCTACGACCTCGCCATCGAGACCAACCGGCCCGACGCCATGTGCGTGGCCGGAGTGGCCCGGGACCTGGCCGCCCGCCTGGGGCTGCCCTTCGCGCTTCCAGAGCCGCCGGAGGTGCCCGAGCTGTCGCCGCGTGGCACCGGACGGGGCGGCGATGGCGCCGACCCGACGGCCGGGGGCGGGGTGGGGGCCCGGCCCTCCGGAGGAGCCGCCAGCCTGGCGGTGGACGCCCCCGACCTCTGCCCCCGGTTCGTGGCGAGGGTCCTCGACCCCGTCCAGATGGCGGACTCCCCAAGGTGGGTGGCCCGGCGCCTGGCCCTGGCCGGGATGCGCCCGATCAACTCGATAGTGGACGCCTCCAACTACGTGATGCTGGAGCTGGGCCAGCCCACCCACCCCTACGACCTGGACCGCCTGGCCGGCCGCGGCCTCAGCGTGCGCCGGGCCCGGCCCGGCGAGCGGCTGGTGACCCTGGACGGGGTCGAGCGGGCGCTGGGCCGGAACCCCCGGAGCGGGGAGCCGGTCGACGACTGCCTCATCTGCGACGCCGACGGCGGGCCGGTCGGCGTCGCCGGGATCATGGGAGGCGCGTCGTCGGAGATCGGGCCCGGCACGACCCGGGTCCTCCTGGAGGCGGCCTACTTCACGCCGATGGCAGTGGCCCGCACCTCCCGCCGGCTGGGCCTTCGGACCGAGGCCTCGGCCCGCTTCGAGCGGGGGTGCGACCCGGAGGGGATCGAGCGGGCGGTGGCAAGGTTCTGCCAGCTGGCTGGGGGGCCGGACGGGAGCTGGGCGAGGGCGTGGCCAGGCGCGCTGGCGGCCGGGCACTCGCCGGCCCGGCCCCGCATCCGCCTGCGGACGGCGCGGGTCAACGCCATCCTCGGCACGGACCTCTCCGACGACCAGGTCCGCGGGTACCTGGCCCCTATCGGCTTCACCGCCGCGCCCGTCGAGCCCGGTGTGGCCGAGGTCGAGGTCCCGAGCTGGCGGCCGGACAGCGAGCGGGAGATCGATCTCATCGAGGAGGTGGCCCGCCACCACGGCTACGGAGCGATCCCGAGGACCCGGCCGGTGTCCCCCCGTGTGGGGGGCCTCACGCCCTACCAGCGCGAGCGCCGTCGGGTGAGGGCCACCCTCGTCGGGTTGGGGGCGAGCGAGGCCTGGACCTCCTCGCTCGTCTCCCCCGAGGACCACCAGAGGGTCGGTCTGGACAGCCCGGGCGTGGAGCTGGACAACCCGCTGGCTCGGGAGGAGTCGGTGCTTCGCATGACGCTGCTCCCCGGTCTGCTGCGGGCGATCGACGGTAACGCCGCCCACCGGGACGGTGACGTGCGCCTGTTCGAGGTGGGCCGCGTGTTCGCCCCGCCCCGGGGGGGCGGGGAGCTCCCGGAGGAGCGGGAGGTGGTGGCCCTGGCCCTGGCCCGGGCGGAAGACGACGCCGGCGCCGCCGTGTCGGCCTGGCGCTCCCTGGCCCAGGCCCTGCGCCTGGCGCCGGTAGACCTGGAGGCCGCCGCCCTCCCTGGCCTGCATCCGGGTCGGGGCGCCCGGCTGGCCGGTGCCGCCGGGGACGCCGGGCCGGCGGGGCCCGTTGCGTCCGAGGGGCCGTCCCCACAGGCGGGGCTGGCCGGGGCGGTTGGGGGGGCAGGGCCAGCCGGGTCAGCGGGGCCCGTCGGGGCCGGCGCACCGGCTGGGCCGGGGGTGGGGCTCGGAGTGGTGGGCGAGGTCGACCCGGCCGTGCTGGAAGCGTTCGGCCTCGGCGGCCGGCGCGTGGGCTGGTTGGAGCTGGACCTGGGCGTCCTGGCTCGCCTGCCCCGCCAGCCCGAGGAGGCCAGGGCCGTCAGCCGCTACCCCTCGGCCGAGTTCGACCTGGCCTTCGTGGTCGAGGACACCGTGCCGGCCGGGGCGGTGGGGACCACCCTGGCCAGCGCCGGCACCGGTGCCGGTGGGGAGCTCGTCGTAGGCGTCGTCCTCTTCGACGTGTACCGGGGGGACCAGCTCGGCCCCGGCCGGCGCAGCCTGGCGTACCGGTTGCGCCTGGCCGCCATCGACCACACCCTGGGCGAGGAGGAGCTGGCCGGCATCCGGGCCCGGTGCATCGAGGCGGTGGAGGCGGCCCACCAGGCCCGGCTGCGGGGCTGAGGGGCCCGATGGGCCGGGCCGAGGGACGCCCGGAGGGTCTTCGGGGGCGGCGCCGAGCGAAGCTGGGTCGTTTCGCGTCGTTATCACGACCCAAAACGACCCAGCTTCCGGCTCGCCGTGCTCGGGCAACGCCTTGCCGGGGCATCTCGCCGAGGGTGCCTGCGGTGAGCGCTCTCCCGGCCGTGTTTGGCTATGGCTGGGTGGTAGCGAAGTCGATGCTCTCTGCTTCCATCACACCGGCCCAGGTCTGGCCCACGTTGGCCGGGGTCACCCTGATGGCGGCGCGGTAGTGGACGTCAGCCCCCAGGTCGGGCAGGCGTCCAGCGACGGCAGGAGGCCCAGGCGGTCGTCGACGATGACCTGATCAGTCATGCGAGATCAGTCGATGCGGAGGCCGGGGTCGTCGGCACTGAGCTCCCCGGCCCGTTCGGCCAGCTCCTCGGCGAGGTTCAGCTCACGATCGATCGCCGTGCGCACGATTTCGCTGCGGCTGCGTCCCTCGGCCTCCGCCCGGGCGTCGAGCGCCGCCTGCTCGGCCTCCGAGAGATAGACGTTCGTCCGGCGGATGACCATCAGTCTTCGGAGTCGCCGAGAGGGAAGACGAGGGCCGAGGCATCCACAGCGACGCCAGGGACGACCCGCGGCCTCATCTACGCCCAGCGTCCCGGGAGGCGAGGATGGCATCGACCTCCAGCTGGCTCCCGGTGAGTCGGGCCCGCTCGCGGGCCCGACCGACGACGTCCTCGAGCGTGTACCGGACCCGGCCGGGTGGCGCGCGGCCCTCGGGGTTCGGGATCACAGCCGGACGACCGGCAACCCCGGCACGCCGTCGTAGTCGTCGTCCTGGGCGGCGACGGGCACGCCTCTTGCGATCGCGGTCGCCGCGATCCAGGAGTCGTTGAGCGGCATCCGCCTGCCGGTGTCGCGCAACGCCAGACGGAGCGCCGCCCACGCCGAGGCAACGGATCCGTCGACGGGGATGGGGTCGAGCGCCTCGGCGCGGAGGAGCGTCTCCAGCCGCCGGGCCCGAGTGGGGCCGTCGCCGGCGGCGAGCACGCCGAGACGCAGCTCGGCGATCGTGACGATCGAGACGGCCACGCGTTCGGGCGCCACGCCGGCGAGAGGGCGCCGCTGCTCGACGGCGATGAACAGCGAGGTGTCGGCCACCGCCAGCTCGACGCGACCGGCCGGCACGCTCATCAGTGGACGGGAACGTCGTCGGTGCTGTCGGGGACCAGCTCGGCCAGCTCCCGGGCCAGCCGGGCGTCGGCCCGGCCGTGCTCCATGTGGCGCTCGAACTCCTCCCAGGTCATCGTCGGAGAGCGGCGGGGCAGGGGCAGGAGCTGTGCGACCGGGCGGCCGCTCACCGTCACCCGGAGACGCTCGCCTGCTTCCACACGGCGAAGGACGCCGCTCACGTCGTTGCGCAGCTCGCGCGCCGGGATGTCAGGCAGGGGATGATGGTAGCAGGACTGCTACGACTGGGTGGGGTCAGCCCTCGTCGTAGGCCACCAGGTCGGCGTCGGGGTCGAGGGCGCCCGCCTCGAGCTCCTCCAGGAGGACGGCGGTGCGAGGGCCCAGCCACGGCTGGGCCAGGACCAGGGCCTCGGGGGGCAGGGCGTCGAGGAAGCCGTACGCGACGGCCGCCTGCAGCTCCTGGTGAGCCACCTCGTCCCGCGGGCCCTGGCCGTCGTCGTCCGGTGGGCCGCCGTCGTCCGGTGGGCCGCCGTCGTCCGGTGTGCCGCCGTCGCCGAGCAGCACCAGCTCTTCCACCACCGCGAAGCTGCGGGCGAGGAGCTCGTCGCTGTCGCTCGCCGGGGCGAGGAGCGTCTCGGCCACGACCTCGGCCAGCTCGCCGAGAGCCAGGAAGGCGCCCGGGTCGTCGTCCCACGCCTCCACCAGGCCCTGGTAGCGCCCGCTCAGCTCGGGCACCGCCCGGAGCAGGCAGTCGCGGATGTCGTTGTCCATGAGTGCAGTCATGCCAACACAGTACAACATGAAAAGATATGGATCAACAGGTCGAGCAAGAGTGGGGCTCAGGTCACGAGCCGATGCTCACGCTGGCAGAGGGCCGGGGCGCGCAATAGATTATGTTGCGCTACAGTTGGAGCATGCCTGTGACAACGGCGGAGAAGGTGACGGCCCTCAGCCGCGACTTCGGTTCGCAGCGGCGTTTGGCCGAGCTGCTCGATGTCAACCCGGCACAGATCACCCGGTGGCGCCGCGGCCAGGGCATCGATGATGTCAATGCCGCACGTGTGGACCTGCTCGAGCTGGTGATGGCGCACCTGCTCCGCCTCTACCCGACGGAGGCCGCCGAGCGCTGGCTGGTCGGCGCGAACCCGAGCCTGGGGGCAAGGCGCCCAGTGGATCTCATCCGCCGCGGCCAGGCCCGTGAGGTGCTCGACGCCATCGCGAGCGAGCGGGCGGGCAGCTTCGCGTGAGGCTGTGGCGGGTCCTCCCGTGGGACCCGTCGGTGAGGGCCGGGGAGCCGGGCGGTGCTCTGTGGGTACCGCGGGCGTTTCAGGGCACCGGGCGCCACGACGCCCCGGATCGCTATGGCTGCCTGTACCTGGCCGAGGCTGCCGTCTCGGCGGTCGCGGAGATGCTTGCGCCGTTCCGCGGCACCGGGGATCTGGGGCCCGAGCTGCTCGTTCGCTCGGGGCTGCAGCTCGCACTCGCCGAGTTGGAGCTCGACGTATCCGCGGTGCTCGTCGACCTCGACGACCCGGCCGTCCTGGCGGCTGAGACGCTACGCACCTCGGTCGTGGCGACCGGTCACCGCGAGACCACGCATACCTATGCGGTGCGGCAGTTCGAGCGTCATCCTGACGCGGCCGGGCTGCGCTGGTGGTCGACGCTGGAGGCAAACTGGATGCACGTCACGCTCTTCGACCGCGCCCTCGGCGCAGTGAGCGTGCGCGGCGTGCACCCGCTCGCCGTCGATGACGAGGCCGTGACCGTGGCCGCGGCGCACCTTGGCCTGGCGTAGGGCGTCAGACCGATCCCCACTCGCCGTCGGGGTCGAGGGGCCGCCCCGAGCTCCACCAGGAGCCCAGCCGTGCAGGGGGCCGAGCCACGGCCGGGCCAGGGCCGGACTTCGGGGGGCAGGGCGTCGAGGAAGCTGTAGGTCAGCGCCGCGTGCCGGTTGTCGTCCCTCTTCGCGGCCTCGCCGGCTCCGCCGGCCTTGCCGGTCCCGGCGCCGTCGTCCAGCTGGCCCTCGTCACCGAGCAAGGACCAGGTGCTCTATGAC
>JBOGGR010000023.1:0-6834 GCA_050744025.1 Acidimicrobiales bacterium | reverse complement strand
GGGCAATTCGACCTCTGAACGCCACAAGTTCGTGCGCATGGGCGGCGCCGACCAGCTCGGACAGACGCTCTACCCCGTGGCGCAAGCACCATCTGGACAGCTCGTCCAGGACCCGCCCCGGGGCCCGGGGATCGGCGAAGGTGGCGGTCCCGACCTGGACGGCGCTGGCGCCGGCGAGCAGCAGCTCGACGGCGTCGGCCCCCGTCGCCACCCCTCCGACCCCCACGATGGGCACGCCCGGGAAGGCGGCCCGGCAGTCGAACACGGCCCGGACCGCCACCGGGTGGACGGCCGGTCCCGACAGCCCCCCGCCCCCGGCGCCGAGACGAGGGCGGCGGGTCAGAGGGTCGATGGAGAGGCCCAGGAGGGTGTTGACCAGGGTCAGGGCCTCGGCACCCGCCGAGAGGGCGGCCTCGGCGATCTCGGCGATGTCGGCCACATTGGGGCTCAGCTTCGCCCAGCGGGGACGCATGCACGCCCCGGCCGCCGCCACCGCCTCGGCCACAGCCGTCGGGGAGTGGGCGAACATGCGCCGGCGGTCCTCCAGGTTCGGGCAGCTCACGTTGACCTCGACGGCCACGACCGCCGGGGGGGCCTCGGCCAGCATGGCCGCTGCCTTGGCGTAGTCCTCGACCCTGCCCCCCCAGATGCTGGCCACCACGCGGGCCCCGGTGGCCACCAGCTCGGGCAGGTCCCGCTCGAGCCACGCCTCCACGCCCGGCCCCTGGAGGCCCACGCTGTTCAGCATCCCGCCGGTCGTGGCCACCACCCGGGGGGCCGGGTTGCCGGGCCAGGGCCCCGCCGAGAGGGACTTGGCGACCACGGCCCCGAGAGCGCCCAGGTCGAGGTACGCGGCCAGCTCGGCGCCGTGCCCGGAGGTCCCCGAGGCGGTCATGACCGGGTTGGGCAGGACCACCGATCCCACCGTGGTCCGGAGATCTGGGTCGAGGCGGCGGAGTGCGGGGCCGAGGCGGCGGGGGGCGTGGCCGCCTCGCCGGCCAGCCACCCCGGCCAGGCGGTCGAGGAGGCCGCTCACGGCAGCGGGAGGGGTAGCTGGAGCTGGTCGGACGCGTGGTGCTCCTGGAGGCTTCGCACGGACAGGGGGTGGCCGGCCTGGTCGGCGATGCCCGCGGCGGCGGCCCGGGCGGCGGCCACCGTCGTCAGGCAGGGCACCCCGTGGAAGGAGGCGGCGGTGCGGATGTGGGCGCCGTCGGCCCGGGGGCCGCGGCCCCAGGGTGTGTTCACCACCAAGTCCACCCGGCCGCTCGCGATGAGGTCGACGGCATCCGCGAGGGACGTCCCGGCCTCCCCCACCTTGGCCACGACCGTCCCCACGGCCACGCCGTGCTCCTCCAGGTAGGCGGCGGTGCCGGCCGTGGCGACCAGAGTGAAGCCCAGCTCGGCGAAACGGGCCGCGACCGGCAGGCCGGCCGCCTTGTCCCGGTCGGCCAAGGAGAGGAACACGGAGCCCGAGGCGGGCAGCCGCCACCCGGCCGCCAGCTGGCTCTTGGCGAACGCCAGGCCGAACCTCCTGTCGATGCCCATGACCTCCCCAGTCGCCCGCATCTCCGGCCCGAGCAGGGTGTCGACGTCGGGGAAGCGGTTGAAGGGCAGGACCGCCTCCTTGACGCTCACATGGCCGCCACGCCCCGACGACGACCCGGCCCAGGACGGGAGCAGCCCCTCCTCCCGGAGGCCCGCCAGCGTCGCCCCCACCATGACCCGGGCCGCCACCTTGGCGAGGGGCACGCCCGTCGCCTTGGCCACGAACGGCACGGTCCGGCTGGCCCGGGGGTTGGCCTCGATCACGAACACCTGGCCCTGCTTGACCGCGTACTGGACGTTGACCGGGCCCCGCACGTCCAGGGCCTCGGCGATCGACCGGGTGTACCCCTCGATGACCTCGACGGCCGTGGAGGTGAGGGTTGGCGGGGGGATGACGCAGGCCGAGTCCCCCGAGTGGACCCCGGCCTCCTCGACGTGCTCCATCACCCCCCCGATCAGGACCTCCCCGGCCGAGTCGCGCACGGCGTCCACGTCCACCTCGATCGCGTCCTCGAGGAACCGGTCGACCAGCACCGGACGCTCCGCCGAGAGCCCGGCCTCACGGCCGAGGGACCCGAAGCCGGCCAGCTCGGCGAAGGCAAGCTCCAGGCCGTTGTCGTCGTAGACGATCTCCATGGCCCGGCCGCCCAGGACGTAGCTCGGCCTGACCAGCACCGGGTAGCCGATCCGCCCGGCGACCGCCCGGGCCTCGTCGAACGAGGTCGCGGTCGCCCCAGCCGGCTGCGGGATGGCCAGGCGGGCGCACAGCTCCGCCCAGCGCCTGCGGTCCTCGGCCAGGTCGATGGAGTCGGCGCTGGTCCCGAGGACCAGCCCCGCCGGGAGCCGCCCGGCCAGCTTCAGCGGGGTCTGGCCCCCGAGGCTGACGATGACCCCGACCAGCCCCCCCACGCCGGCCACTCCTTCCCCTCCCACGCTGGCCGCCCCGGCCACGCCGCCAACCCCGCCCCGGCTCTCCGCCTCGACGACGTTCAGCACGTCCTCCTCGGTCAGCGGCTCGAAGTAGAGGCGGTCGCTGGTGTCGTAGTCGGTGGAGACGGTCTCCGGGTTGCAGTTCACCATCACGGTCTCGTAGCCGGCATCGGCGAGGGCGAAGCTGGCGTGGACGCAGCAGTAGTCGAACTCGATCCCCTGGCCGATGCGGTTCGGCCCCGAGCCGAGGATGACGACCCGGGGCCGGCCCGACGGCCGGACCTCGTCCTCGTCCTCCCAGGTCGAGTAGTGGTACGGCGTCTCGGCCTCGAACTCGGCCGCGCACGTGTCCACCGTCTTGAACGTGGCCCGCACCCCGGCCGCCAGCCGTGCCGCCCTCACCGACCCCTCCGGCTCCCCGAGCAGCCAGCCGATCTGGGCGTCGGAGAAGCCGAGCCGCTTGGCCCGCCGCCACTCCGCCCGGCTCACCCGGCCCAACCCTGTCGCCTGGCGGTCCTCCGCCGCCGGCCGCGGCGCCCCGCCCAGCCCGCCGGCCGCCCCCCACGCCTCGATGCTCGCCCGCCCGTCCACGATCAGCCCGATCTGGTCGAGGAACCACGGGTCGACGCCGGTTGCCCCTGCCAGGCGCTCGGGGCTGACCCCCCGGCGCAGGGCCGCCTCCAGGTGGAACGGGCGGTCGGGAGTGGGCACCGAGGCTCGGCGGACGAGCTCTGTTTCTCCCAATGAGTCGAGCGCCACCTCGGCCGGATCGGCGTTGAGCCCAGCCCGCCCGTGCTCGAGGGAGCGCAGAGCCTTCTGGAGGGATTCGGGGAATGTGCGGCCGATCGCCATGGCCTCGCCCACCGACTGCATGCTCGTGCCGAGCACCCCCGGCGTGCCCGGGAACTTCTCGAACGCCCAGCGGGGGACCTTCGTCACCACGTAATCAATGCTCGGCTCGAAGCAGGCCGGGGTGGCTCGTGTGATGTCGTTGCGAATCTCGTCGAGCGTGTAGCCAACTGCCAGGCGGGCTGCGATCTTCGCGATCGGGAAGCCCGTCGCCTTTGAGGCGAGGGCGCTCGAGCGGGAGACCCGGGGATTCATCTCGATCACGACCATTACGCCCGTGGCCGGCTCGATGGCGAACTGGATGTTCGAGCCGCCGGTCTCCACGCCGATGCGGCGGATGCAGGCGAATGCGGCGTCGCGCATGCGCTGGTACTCGACGTCGGAGAGGGTTTGGGCGGGCGCCACGGTGATCGAGTCGCCGGTGTGCACGCCCATCGGGTCGAGGTTCTCGATCGAGCACACGACGACGGCATTGTCGGCCCGGTCCCGCATTACCTCTAGCTCGTATTCCTTCCAGCCGGCGATCGAGCGTTCGATAAGCACCTCGGAGATGGGGCTCGCGCTCAGCGCGGAACGGGCCATTTCTAGAAATTGGGCTCGCTCCGCGGCAATTCCCGTGCCCGCTCCACCGAGAATGAAGGAAGGCCGCAGGATCAACGGCTCTCCGATCTCGGCTGCGATGGCGATTGCCTCGTCCAGATTGCGGGCCACGCCCGACGCCGGGACCGAAAGGCCGATCTCGGTCATGGCCTTCTTGAACTGCTGGCGGTCCTCGGCGGTGTGGATGGCCCTGGCGCTGGCCCCGATCATCTCCACGCCGTAGCGATCGAGCACGCCCCGGCCGTCGAGAGCCACGGCCAGGTTGAGGGCGGTCTGGCCGCCCAGGGTGGCGAGCACAGCGTCGGGCCGTTCCCGCTCTATCACCGCCTCCAGGACGTCGGGGTCGAGGGGCTCCACGTACGTGCGGTGGGCGAAGTCCGGGTCGGTCATGATCGTGGCCGGGTTGGAGTTGACCAGCACGACCCGGTAGCCCTCCTCCTGGAGCACCCGGCAGGCCTGGGTCCCCGAGTAGTCGAACTCGCAGGCCTGGCCGATCACGATCGGCCCCGACCCGATCACGAGGATCGTCTCCAGGTCGTCACGGCGGGGCATCAGCGGGCCTCCATGAGCCGGCGGAACTCCTCGAAGAGGTAGCGGGCGTCGTGGGGGCCGGGGCCGGCCTCGGGGTGGTACTGGACGCCGAAGGCGGGCAGGCCGACGGCGGCCAGCCCCTCGATCACCCCGTCGTTCAGGTTGACGTGGGTCACGCGGGCGGAGGAGCCGGAGGCGGCGAGAGACCCGTCGGCCACCGCGTAGTTGTGGTTCTGGCTGGTGATCTCGACGGTGCCGGTGGACAGGCGGCGGACCGGGTGGTTGCCGCCGTGGTGGCCGAAGGGGAGCTTGTACGTGGAGCCCCCGAGGGCGGTGGCGAGCACCTGGTGCCCGAGGCAGATCCCGAACACCGGCACCTCGCCGAGGAGGGCCTTCACCGCGTCCACGGCCCAGGGCAGGGCGGCGGGGTCGCCCGGGCCGTTGGAGAGGAACACGCCGTCGGGCCGGGCGCCGGGGCCCGCGAAGCCGGCCTCGGCGGCGCCGCCGGCCAGCACCACGTCCGCCGGGGTGGAGGCCGGCACCACGTCCACCGTGGCCCAGGCGCACAGCTGGGCAAGCTGGCTGGCCTTGAGGCCGAAGTCGTAGGCCACCACCCGGTACGGCCCGTCGCCACGGCGGTACGGGACCGGCGTGGTGACCGTGCTCACCAGGTCCATGCCGTCGGTCCCGGGCTCGTCCCGGGCGGCGGCAAGGAGGGCGGCCTCGCCGGTGGCGCCCGGCCCGTCCACCGGGCCCAGGGCGCCGGGCAGGGAGCCGTGGGCCCGGACGTGGCGGGTCAGGCGCCGGGTGTCCACGCCGCTGATGCCGGGGACCCCGTGGCGGACGAGGAACGAGTCGAGGTCCTCTGCAGCCCGCCAGTTGCTGGGGCGGCGGGCGAGGTCCCTCACCACGACTCCCCGGCAGTGGGGCCGGCCGCTCTCGTCGTCGGCCGGGGCCACCCCGTAGTTGCCGATGTGGGGGTACGTGAACGCGACGATCTGACCCGCGTACGAAGGGTCGGTGAGCACCTCCTGGTAGCCGCTCATGACCGTGTTGAAGACCACCTCGCCGGTGGCGATCCCGCCCGGCGGGACCGCCCCCACCGCCTCGCCCTCGAAGACCTCGCCGTCGGCGAGCACCAGCAGGGCAGTGCTCCTGGCGGCTTCGCCGCCCCGGCCGGGGCCCCAACCCCCGCCTCCTCCGGAGGGCGGGGCCCCTGCCCCACCCCCGGCCGTGCTCCTGGGGGCTTGGGCGCCCAGTTCCGGTCCGCTCATCGCTGGGCCTCGGCGTCGACGACCACCGGCTCGCCCCGGTACACCGTGTGGCGGACCCGGCCGGCGAGGCGGCGGCCGGCGAAAGGGGTGTTGCGGGACCGGCTGGCCGTGCGGGCCGGGTCGACCACCCAGCTCTCCGCCGGGTCCACGACGCACAGGTTGGCCGGGCGGCCGGCGGAGACGGGGCCGCCGTGGCGGCCGTCCAGGCCGGCGATGGCCGCCGGCCGCCACGAGCACAGGGCCAGGACCGACTCGAGCGACAGCCCTGCGTACGTGAGGGCCACGGCCAGGGCCGTCTCGAGGCCGGTCATCCCCGGGGGGGCCTGGTCGAAGGGGGCCTCCTTGGCCTCCTGGGGGTGGGGGGCGTGGTCGGTGGCGATGGCGTCGATCGTCCCGTCGAGGAGGCCGGCCCTGACCGCCTCGACGTCGCCCTGGCTGCGAAGCGGCGGGCTGACCTTGAACACGGGGTCGTAGGACGCCACCTCGGCGTCGGTCAGGCTCAGGTGGTGGGGCGTAGCCTCGGCTGTCACCTCGAGGCCCCCGTCCGCCTTGGCCGCCCGGACCAGGGCGACCGAGCCGGCAGTCGACAGGTGGAGAAGGTGCAGCCTGGCGCCGGCCCGCCGCGCGAGGGCCAGGTCCCGGGCCGCCATGAGCTCCTCGGCCTCCGCCGGCACCCCCCCGAGGCCGAGGCGCGACGACCACTCCCCCTCGTGCATGTGGCCCCCCCGGGCCAGGGCGGCGTCCTCGCAGTGCTGGGCCAGGGTGACCCCGAGCGCCGACGCGTACTCGAAGGCCCGGCGCATGAGCCGGGCGTCCTGGACGCTGGCGCCGTCGTCGGTGAACAGGCGCACCCCGAGGGCCGCCATCTCGGCAAGCGGGGCGAGCTGCTCCCCCCGCCTTCCCATGGTGATGGCCCCAGCCACGGCCACCTCTACCAGCGCCTTCTCCCCCAGCTCCCGGATCTGGCGGACCCCCCCCGCCGAGTCGATCGCCGGCTCGGTGTTGGGCATGGCCACCACGGCCGTGTAGCCGCCGAGGGCGGCCGCCCTGGCCCCGGTCTCTACCCGCTCGGCCTCCTCGTGGCCTGGCTCCCGGAGGTGGGTGT